>JBBRHI010000344.1:0-4097 GCA_038222995.1 Bacteroidia bacterium
TGTCGAAATGATGATGGGCTACCCTTTGTCGTGGACAGAATAAAAGCAATGGGTAATGCTGTAATTCCACACATTGCACATTACCTATTTGACTGCATAAAAGCACACTATCAAGAACGATGGTAGTATTGCTTGCAACGATTGAGTATTTATGCAGGGCAGGAGGCTTTGCACTTCTGCCACTGACTTGGTACTGCTTGGCTCTGCTAAATGTTCATTGTTTATTCGTCCGCCTGACTTGCACAAATAATTTTGTTATAAGCCGTTTTTCTTCTCGCACAGAAATATTTTTTAAAATAGTTTTGATATTTGATTTTTGTATTCAAAATTAGTGTATCTTTGATTTATCAAAAACGAAAAAGAAATGACAAAGCAATTGATGATAGGTGGACAAGCTCTCCTAAAATTAGGAAGTAACAGAACGACTGCTGACACTGATTATTTAGTAAATGATGTTACTTCTAAATTAGCTTTTACTCATAATAGCGAGAGTAATATTGACTATTGCAATGCAAACGCAAATTTATTTTTTGCTGAGGTTTGGAAGATGGAAGAGAATAATAACGGAGAAATCGCAAGTCCACAGGCTCTTTTAGAATTAAAGGCTTATTGTTTAGTTCAACATTGTTTAAATGGTTTTTTTAAAAAAGCTGATGATGCTGAATTTGACATTAAATTTTTAGTGAGAGAATTTAATATAACTAACATCAAAATAGCAAATAAATATATAAGCGAAGGCGAATTAAGTGAAGTAAATAAAATTATCAGGTCAGTAAGAAAGTAATTAAGGGGTCGGGTACTGAAATCAACTTAAAACAAATTATTATGACTGGTAGTTTTAGATTTAAAAAAGCTGAAATAGGACTATTTAAAGATACGGATAGTGATTTAGCAGTTTTTTGTCTTGAAAAAAAATGCAGGATTTTAGGTCTTACAAATGGTGAATTTTCATTAATAGATTTAATATATTCTGTTTTAAAAAAGGTCGGACGTTCTCGTGTAATCGTAGCAACATGGTCTGCGGGTATAAAAGACGTTCATCAGGTAAAATGGATGGTGGACAGTAATTTAATCAGCGACTTCAAAATTTTAACAGACCATTCCTACAAATCAAGACAATCTAAATACGCGGCTTCAATCGAAGATTTGTTTGGCTTGGAAAACATAAGAACAAGTGAAATGCACGCAAAATTTGTGCTTATAGAAAATGATAAATTTAAAGTTGCGATAAGAAGCTCAATGAATTTAAACGCAAATAAAACTTGTGAATTATTTGAAATTGATGAAGGGGATGAAATTTATGATTTTTTGATGCAGTACGTTTTGCACACTTTTGAAAATATGGAAGCAGGTTTTATAGAAGACACAGGGAAAGTGATGGAATGTGTCAATTCATTTTTCAATAAAAAACAAGATATAAAAACAAAAAACTGGTGGGAAATCACTAATAAAACTGAATGATATGAAAATCACAAAAGAACAAGAAGAACAAATTATCAATTTTGGAGTATTCGGGTATTCTGAAAAAAAAATAGCAAATATTCTTGGATTAGATGTTACTGAAGTTTCAAATGATATTAATAATAAAAACTCTGATTTATTTAAATTACTTGAAAAGGGAAAAGATATGTCAGATTATGTTATTGATTTAAAATTATTTCAAATGGCTCAATCGGGCGATATTAAAGCATTAGACAAGCTACAACGCAGGAAAGCATTGAGAGAGGACGGTTTTTAGTTTTTCTGCTGGTAAATAGCAAGCAATGGTTTTTGTTAAGGAAAATAAATAAAGAAACCATTATGTCAAAAACTAAAACCCCAGGCGGCAAACGGAAAGGTGCAGGTCGCCCAAAAGATGAACTTAAAAAAGCCATTGGTCAACGTGTACCGGTTCGCTTTCATAAAATACTTGTCGCATTAGTAAAAACTGAACTTGTAAGGCTAATTGCGGAGGAAGGGAAAAATGGCTTATAACGGTAAGTATTGGCGAAGGGGCTACGCAATGACTGATATGTAGCCTGGATATAGCCTTAGCCAAATAGAATTACTTCACCGTAGCTTTTGCCAACACACTGTTACAAGCTGGCTACGGGTAATTATAAGTTCTTTGAAATTGAGGGGAAAATTATTTTTAAAAATAATTGCAAAATAGTTTGTTGGTATCAAAAATGATACTATCTTTGATTTCTAAATGAGACGGCAGCTCAATAATCACGGCGAAAAATAAAATGACAACTTCAAACAAAAACATCGAAAAGGTTTTAGACAACGCTTTTAAAATCGTTAGAAAAGGAACAAAGCACCGCAACGACTTCGTAATTAATCAGTTTGAAAGACCAATCACACACTTAGATTTTTTTCAATTTTTAAACAATTCAAACATTAATCTTAATTCTTTTGAAGCAACAAAATATATGTGCCACATTAAGGCTACTGATTATGTTGCCAATTGGAAGTCGGATGTAAAATTGGTTGTTAGAAAAGGAATGGCTTCTATTGAAATTCAACACGCCGAACATCTTAATATTTCTTTGAACTTTGAAAAATTTTCTAATATGCTTACCTGGTTCAAAGACGATAGCTTATTCACAACAGATTTTGGGACTACTTATGAATCTGAACAATATTATAAGTAATGGATGAAAAAAAACTAAATGAAAGTCGCTTGCAAATAGCGGCTTTCATTCAAAATAAACGTAACGAATTAGGCTTATCACAAGCTGCATTAGCAGAACAAACAGGAATGGGTATTGCCACGATTAAACGCTTTGAAAGCGGCAAGTTCTGGCTAAATATGAAGCAATATATCCTGCTTCGCCACGCATTGCAATTGCCTACTTCTTTTTAAAATTTCCCCTCAATTTATTATTTCTAAATGTTACGGTAACTGCCTATTAGTTATGCTGGTAGTAGCTTGCCTGTAACGGTCTGTGGCTTGCCGTGTTGGGGAATTAGGATTACAAATTTTCAATAGCAAAATGTACAAAAAATGATTAAAGAACAAATGATAGTTGCGGAACTTCCTGCCCCAATATTGGCAAACCCAATGTTGTGTGAAGGCACGGGCAAAAGTAAGTTGCTTATATCTTTTTCAGGTGGTCGAACTTCTGCCTACATGACTTGGTGGCTGCTAAATAATATGCAGCATAAATATGAAATGATTGTCGTGTTTGCAAATACAGGCAGGGAACGTGAAGAAACCTTACAATTTGTAAATAAGTGCGACAAAGAATTAAATTTTAATACAGTATGGATAGAAGCATGGATTACACCTGAAAGTGGAATTGGTACAAAGCACATTGTTACAAATGTAAAATACGCTTCAAGAAATGGCGAACCGTTTGAAGATGTAATTAAAAAGTATGGTATGCCAAACCAAAATGCACCGCATTGTACAAGGGAATTAAAACAACGCCCAATTGCAGCATACGCAAAAAGTATTGGGTGGTCTAAATATGAAACAGCTTTAGGAATAAGAACAGATGAGCATCAAAGATTAAGTTGGGAAAAAAAGAAAAAACATAGGTTATTATACTTTGCTGAATTGTTTAACGTGTCAAAAAGCGATGTAAATAACTTTTGGGGTAAACAGTCTTTTGATTTAGAATTAAAAAGTTATGAAGGGAATTGTGATTTATGCTATAAAAAAGGATTAAGAAAGTTAATGACCATTGTAAAAGATAAGCCTGAATTATCTGATTGGTGGCGTGAAATGGAAAACAAATATAAAATGTTTACACCGCCTACAAGGGAACATAAAGCAAAACCTCCCTACCATTTTTTCAGAGATAACATGACTATTGATGAAATTATTGAGGAAAGTGACCTCCCGTTTGAACTGTCAAAAGACGAAAGCAAAATGATTGATAAGTATAAACAAATGGCAATTTTCGATGCTTATCTCGATAGTAATAATGGCTGTGTAGAAAGCTGTGAGGTATGGTAGTGCTTTCACACAACGAAAAAGGCTTGCTGCAGGGCTGGAATTCATTGAACGTCCTGCCCGAAACCGCAGCCCAATAAAGAAATAAAAGTACAAGTTAACAACTAAAAGTCAAGCAATGAACGTCCAGCCAGAACAAAAGCACAACAGCGAT
>JBBRHI010000345.1:0-4073 GCA_038222995.1 Bacteroidia bacterium
TATTATTTAAAAGGAAATATCTATAAGGAAACCGGCGATACAGCTAAAGCCATATCAAGTTTAGAAACCGCAATTGACCAGGATAATAAGAACTACGGGGCTTTTTTAGACTTAGGCTTAATTTACGGCGCACGGAAAAACACCATTGCGCTTGAGTATTATGATAATGCGATTCGCGTTAACCCTACAACAGAAGCTTTATACGCTAAAGCAAAATTACTACAGGACCTTCATAAAATGGATAATGCCATTGCATTATATGAGCAACTTTTAAAACAGGATTCATTGTATGAATTTGCTTTATATAATTTGGGAGCCATTCAATTACAGGATAAAAAAGACGCGGAAAAAGCGTTGAGTTATTTTACGAAAGCCATTACTGTTAATTCTAAATA
This sequence comes from Bacteroidia bacterium, assembly GCA_038222995.1. Lineage (GTDB taxonomy): Bacteria > Bacteroidota > Bacteroidia > B-17B0 > Aurantibacillaceae > UBA4416. The sequence goes on from JBBRHI010000345.1 coordinate 396, forward strand.
CGCAGAAGCTTATTTTGCAAGAGGCGTATGCTACGAAGAGTTGAAAGATAAAAGCAGTGCGTACGCAGATTACAGTATGTGCTTACAATTAAAACCAAATTATGAGCCCGCAGTTGACGCCTTAAATAGTTTGGGAAAATAAAATAGGATCTTAAATAATTTACCTTTCTATAAGCAAAAAAAACCCGGTTGAATTTCAACCGGGTTTTTTGATTTTATTAATTTGAAATTATGCTTCCGTGTTTTCTGAAGGAGCTTCAGGAGCTGCAGTTTCTTCGGCGGCAGGAGCAACTTCTTCTGCAACGGGAGTATTTTTTGCGGCAACTTTTGCAACTTTTGCAGCTTTCGCAGCACCTTCAGCTTTCAATTTATCAGCTTCCGCTTTTTTAGCACCTGAAGATAAAGTATCTTTTTTAGAGTTAATTTTTCCGGCTTTATCATCCTGCCATTTAGCAAAACGTTCTTCAACCTGTGCTTCTGTTAAAGCACCTTTTTTAGCACCGTCCAACAGATGTTTTTTCATTAAAATACCTTTGTAAGATAAAATAGCTTTACAGGTTTCTGTAGGTACAGCACCATTTTGTAGCCATTTTAAGGTAGATTCGAAATTCAAATCAATTGTTGCCGGGTTTGTATTAGGATTATAAGTTCCTAATTTTTCGATAAAAGCTCCGTCTCGTGGTGCACGACCATCCGCTGCTACTACGTGGAAAAACGCTGCGTCTTTCTTACCGTGTCTTTGTAGTCTAATCTTTACTGCCATTGTTTTATTTTTTAAAGTTTGGGCTGCAAATATCGGTAAATTTCTTTAATTAACAGCAAATTCTTAAAAAATATTTTTATAAAGCGCTATATACCATTAATTTGACTATTTTTGTACGTTAAATTAACATGCCGTAAAACCTAAAATTTCAATATCCGAATAAGCGGAGACTGTTAAAATATAGGAGAATTTGTAAGGCAAATTAAAACACATTATATGAAATTACATGAAAGAGGTACTTTATTAATTCCTATTGATTTTACGGAGCAATCGCTTTTGGCGATTAAGCAAGCTTATAATCTGGCAAAATACACTCATTCAAAAATTATATTATTACACACTTACGAAAAAGTAGGAGAAGAAAATTACGAAGAATTAAAAGCGCTTAGTAAACAAACACAGCAGGAAAGCGGTGTGCCTACTGAGTTTATGAATGTTAAAGGCAATATCTATACTGAAGTGCCGAGAGTAGCCGAGGAAATAAATCCTGTAATAGTTATGGTGGGTTTAGAAAGCCACATGAGCTCTAAAAACATTGTAGGGGCAAGCGCCTCTAAAATGATCAGGGAATGTAAATGCCCGGTTATTTCCATCAGAGGAAAAGATCACAGAGACGGTTGTGAAAATATTTTATTACCATTGGATCTTTCCCGCGAATCGCGCGAAAAAGTGGATGTAGCCGTTCAGTTTGCTCATTACTTTGGTGCTTCTATTCGTATTTTAGGCGTGTTCAGCTTATCTGATAATGCGTATGAAAATCAATTGTTAGCATACTCTCACCAAGTAAAACAATATATTAAAGGTAAAGGCATTTCCTGTTCAAACAAGTCTATTGCAAGCGATAATGTTGCAGAAACAGTGGTTGAATATGCTAATAAAATTGAATCCGATCTTATTGTTATTATGAATAAGCCTACCCTCAGCATTAAAGAATTTTTCAGCGGAACGGAAGCTCAAAAAGTGGTTGATATCAGCAACCTGCCCGTTATGACCATTAACCCTGAAAAGAAAGAAAGTTTAAACCATTTCGGTACAGGGTTCTAATTTTTTTATCTATTTTTAATTGAACGCCCCGCTTTTAGGGGCGTTTTTTATCTGCTGATGTTATAATTCATAAACACTTAATCGTATATTAGCGGGGCATTATCATGAACTTATTCTTTCATTTAGGCAGGTATTTTATCCTTATTAAACGTGTGTTTAGTAAGCCGGAAAAAATGTCGGTATACGGAAAACAGATGCTTCATGAAATAGATAATATCGGGATCAGCTCATTACCTATTATCGCTATTATTTCTTTTTTTATGGGGGGGGTAATTACCATCCAATCGGCGTTTGGCTTTACAAGTCCCTTAGTTCCCTTATACGCCGTAGGTTTTACGGTACGCGAATCCATGTTGCTTGAATTTTGCCCTACTATTGTTTGCCTTATTTTGGCCGGTAAAATGGGTTCAAACATTGCTTCTGAAATAGGTTCTATGAGGATTACCGAGCAAATTGACGCCCTTGAAATTATGGGAATTAATTCGGCGGGATATTTAATTTTACCCAAAATACTGGCAGGTGTTCTTATTTTACCGTTTTTAATTGCCATCAGTATGTTCCTGGGAATTTTTGGCGGGTACGTCATGGGTATTGCTACCCACGCGGTATCATCTTACGAATATATTTTTGGTATACAAGCTTTTTTTGAACCCTGGAAATTATATTATTCCTTTACAAAAGTCATCACCTTTGCTTTCTTAATTACCTCTATATCTGCTTACTTTGGCTACTATACACATGGCGGAGCTTTAGAAGTCGGTAAAAGCAGCACATCAGCCGTTGTATACAGCAGCATCCTGATCTTAATTTTTAATTTCCTGTTAACACAATTATTCTTAACGTGATCGAAATTAAAAACATATCAAAAAGTTTCGGCGATCGTTTAGTGGTAGATGATGTGTCCTTTACTTTTGAACAGGGTAAAACTAATTTAATTATCGGCGAAAGCGGAAGCGGTAAAACAACTATTATGAAACTGATGGTTGGGTTACATGAAATTGATAAAGGGGAAATTTTGTATGATGGCTTAAACTTTCCAACATTAGGGGTGCAGGCAAAACAGGAGGTACGTAAAAAAATAGGAATGCTTTTCCAGGGTGGTGCGTTATTTGATTCCCAAACGCTGGAAGAAAATGTTCGTTTTCCTTTAGATATGTTTACGGACATGTCGCATGACGAAAAGATGGACCGCGTAAATTTTTGTTTGGAAAAAGTTCAGCTTACGGGTAAAAATGATTTGTACCCGGGAGAACTTTCCGGTGGAATGAAAAAACGTGCAGCGTTGGCAAGGGCTATCTCTAACAGTCCGCAATATTTATTTTGTGATGAGCCTAACTCAGGCCTCGATCCTAAAACATCTATCGTAATCGATAACCTGATCCAAAGCTTAACGCACGAATTTAATATTACTACCATCGTTATTACCCACGATATGAATTCGGTTGTAGAGATAGGAGAAAAAGTACTATACATCTATAAAGGAAAACCCTGGTGGACGGGAAACGGCAAAGAAATTTTAAAAACTACCAATCCCGAGTTATTGGATTTTGTATTTGCTTCGGGCTTTATGAAAGAAGTATTTAATGCCGTAAAAGGAAAGAACGACTAATGTACAAACATTAAGATCCGTAAATTTTAAATTTTTAGAATGATGAAAAGGACCCTTTTAATTTTACTGTATGCTTTTTCAACAGGCGCCTTATTTTGTCAAAGTATTCCTTCGGGTTACAATGGATTAATAAGAGTAGCAGACTCTTTATATCGTATAAAAGATTACAAAAATTCGGCAATGGTATATTCATCGGCCTTTAAAACAATGGGATGGAAGGGCGCAGAGCATGATCGCTATAAAGCAGCACAATCGTGGGCCA
>JBBRHI010000346.1:0-4072 GCA_038222995.1 Bacteroidia bacterium
CTGCACGTTTCTCTACTTCCGTTATACTGCTGGGAATACAAATCATCATACGCCAGCTTGGTGGAAATAAAGGCTTTTTTGGATAGATCTTTTTTATCATTTCCCTTATCATCAATTCAGCAGCATTAAAGTCTGCTATTACACCATCTTTTAAAGGGCGAACAGTTCTAATACTTTCATGAGTTTTTTCATGCATCATTAATGCCTTCTTCCCCACTGCCAGTATATTTTTTGGATTATTTCTGTCTAAAGCAACGATAGATGGCTCATTTACAACTACAACATCATTATGAATTATTAACGTATTTGCTGTACCAAGATCAATGGCTATTTCTTGTGTAAAAAAATTAAAAAGACCCATGTTTTAACTAGATATTGAGAAATTACTAATGGATGCAAAGTTGTAGGAAATAATTTGAATTAACAATTGTAACCCAATTTAGATTTCGCAATCTTTTAAATTAAATTATTTAACCTTTTTACGTGATAAACGTACAATTAACGTTGTTTATGCGAAATTCTAAAATTAAATTAAAGAGAGAGTTTTTATTGTGGAAAATAAGCGAAAAAAAGATTATTATTTTATAAACTCGTACCCTATATCTTTCCTGTAATACATTCCCTCAAAATGTATTTGACTTATTATTTCTTTCGAAAGCTCGATTGCCTCTGTAAGTGAATCGGCAAGTGCAGAAACTGCGAGTACTCTTCCCCCGTTAGTCAGAACATATTCACCTAATTGCTTTGTAGCGGCGTGAAAAACCATCACTCCTCCATCCTGATCAATGTGTTTTATAGTTTCAGGACTTTCCAGGTAACTAAAATTTATTACAAACCCTTTTTTGTATTGCATGGGGTATCCACCACTCACCGCTACAATAGTAGCCGCAGCTTTTTCATCAATTATTATTTTTTCTTTATTCAAGTCCTGCTGCTCAGTCGCCATAATTAATTTAACAAGATCATTTTTCAGGCGCAATAAAACCACTTCTGTTTCGGGGTCTCCCATGCGGCAATTATATTCAATCACAAATGGCTCGTCATCAACTTTTATTAATCCAAAAAAAATAAATCCTTTATAATCTATTTTGTCTTCGCGAAGGCCTTTTATAGTGGGTTCAATAACTTTCTCAATAATTTTATTCATAAAAATTTCTGTAGCAAAAGGAACGGGGCTTACAGCTCCCATACCTCCTGTGTTGGGGCCTTTGTCTTCTTCCAGAATTTTTTTATAATCTTTTGCTTCGGGAAAAAGCAGGTAGCCGTTGCCGTCAGTAATAACAAAAACACTCAACTCAATACCATCGAGAAATTGTTCCACTACTACTTTTTTACCTGCATCTCCAAATTTCGATTTTTGAATGATAAGTTCATACTCTCCCATGGCCTCAACGGCATGATTACAAATAACAACACCCTTTCCGCCAGCCAGCCCATCTGCCTTTAATACCACCGGCAGTTTATGATTCTTTATGTATTCAAGTCCTTCCAGGTAGGATGCTTCATCAAATTCTTTATAATAAGCAGTTGGAATATTATGTCTAAGCATAAACGCTTTTGCAAAAGCTTTACTGCCTTCTAATTTTGCGCCATCGGCCGAAGGTCCGGTTATTATTATATGTTTGAGCTTTTTATCATTTTTGAAAAAATCATAAATGCCGTTTACCAATGGTTCTTCAGGACCAACAACAACAAGATCAATATTTTTAGCAATACACGTTTTTTTTATTGCTTCAAAATCGGTTACGGCGATATCAATATTTTCCCCGTATTGAGCAGTACCGGCATTGCCGGGAGCTGTGAACAATTGTGTACACAATTCACTTTGACTAATCTTCCAGCAAAATGCGTGTGCTCTTCCGTCTGAGCCAAGAATAAGTATTTTCAAAAGAGGGTATTTATTAGTTTTAAGAAAAAGAGTCTGCAAGTTATGGATTATGAATTTTAATCTATTGCCGTTTGTAAAGATTTAATATAGGTCTATTTATTTTCTATAAAATGAATTTTCCCATTTAAAATTTATATGTACTTTACAAAATATTAAAACTGCATTCTAACATTTAAAACTGAAACTATGCAAGACCAGATAATTCCTGCAAACACTGCTGATTTAAATATAGGCAAACATCCACGTGGTTTGTATGTGTTATTCTTTACTGAAATGTGGGAACGATTTGGTTATTACTTAATGGTTGGAATTTTTTTATTGTATTTAAAAGATACAGTTAGTCATGGAGGAAGGGGTTTAGATAATGCAGCGGCAATAAGTATAGTTGGAACGTATGTGGCATTAAGTTATTTAACGCCTTTTATTGGCGGTTTAGTTGCAGACAGGTACCTTGGATATACAAAATCAATTTTTCTTGGTGGCACTTTATTAGCGCTTGGGTATTTTTTAATTGCACTCAATGGTAGTGATGCGGTAATGTATACAGGTTTGTTTTCTGCAATCATTGGCAACGGTTTCTTCAAACCAAATATCAGCACATTGTTAGGTAATATTTATAACCGTCCCGATTTAAAACCTAAAAAAGATATTGCCTATAACATATTTTACATGGGCATAAATATCGGTGCATTGGTGTGTAATTTCGTCGCAGCTTTTTTACGCAATAAATATACCTGGGGTTGGGCTTTCTCTGCTGCAGGCTTTGGGATGGTGTTTAGTATGATATGGCTTGCCATTGGCTTAAGGCATGTAAAGTATGCTGATGTTATTAAGCCGATAACCAAAGAAGATATGCCTATATCAAAAATCGTTATGAGTGTTTTTGTTCCGGCAATAATTGCAGGTATAATCGGTTGGTTTATTCCCGGAAATATTTTGGGCTCAGATTCTAACGATGCATTTATTTTCGCGTGTATTCCTATCATCATTTTTTATTTTGGTTTATGGTATCGTGCAAAAGGCTTTGAGAAAAAACGCATCAGCACTTTATTGATTCTATTTGGCGTTTCCATTATCTTTTGGAACATTTATAATCAAAACTCTACTGCATTAACTATATGGGCACAAACATATACCGATCGTGAAGCGCCAAAAACCATTCAGCCAGCATTAAAGCCATTTCATTTTTTAGAATCAGTAAATACAAAGCCAATCGAAATTCCTATTGTTGATAGCCAGTTTCGGGCACAGGCAGATGCAAAAGGAAATGTAATGACGAAGCAAGGCACGGATCTTTATTTACAAAATTTACAAAAAGAGAAATACCCGCCGCCCGGGCAGGATTTAAAGCTTGTATCAACAGAAATATATCAATCAATAAATCCGTTTTGGATAATTGTTTTAACGCCAATTGTAATAGCATTTTTTGGATTCATGAAAAAAAGAGGAAAGGAACTCTCAACACCCAGCAAATTTGCATGGGGAACATTAATTGCAGGACTTTCTTCCGTTGTGATGGTGATTGCGTGTTTATCAACTAATATTTATGTAGATAAAGTTTCGAGTTGGTGGATATTTAGCAGCTATGGTGTTTTTACTATTAGTGAACTATTTGTAAGCCCGGTTGGTTTATCTCTCACCTCTAAAGTTGCGCCCCGAAGATTAACGGCGTTAATGATGGGCGGATGGTTTATTACAACATCTTTAGGTGGAAAGATTTCAGGAATTCTGGCTGGCTTTTGGGACAAGTTTGACAACAAGGCTGTTTTCTTTGCAATAAGTGCTATAGCAGCTGTCATAGCTTTTTTCTTGTTATTACCTTTAACCAAGCGGTTAAATAAAGTTGTAGTTGAAGCTGCTGCTATGGATGAATAAGTTTGAGTAAGACCTGATTTATATGAAATTCATAAGCTCATATTGCTTACCAAGAATTTCTTTATCATCTGCGTCTAACCATTTACGTAAAACGGTTGCATATACATTTTTAAAATCAACTGTGTGTTTTAAATCGCCATCATTTAAATCATTGAGAACAACTATTGGATTAATTAAACCTTTATATTTTAAGACTCCTCCAATTAAAAAAATATTATTGGCCGTTCCGTGATCGTTGCCGCAACTTGAATTTAGCGAAACACTTCTTCCAAATTCACTAAAGTTAATCAACATTACATCCTGGACAAG
>JBBRHI010000347.1:0-4069 GCA_038222995.1 Bacteroidia bacterium
CTTAAACCCGTGTTTGGGTTTTGAACCGTATACAAAATGAAGTTTAAAATAAATCGTATCGCTTGCAACTGAAAGCCGACCTGAAAAAAGAAAGAATAAGAGAAAAATAACCGGTAAACGATGCATTACATCACACGCAGGTTATCAAGGGTATCTTTAGAATAGAAAAAGTTAATGAAGTTTAATACCGAAAAGTGCGGGATCGCATTTCCTCCTTTAGACACATGTGTTGTAGGAATTGACCTTTCTGCAATAGCTTTAGGTTTTTCAATAACCCGTGCTTTTACGATCTGCGGATGTTTAACACAATCCTTCGGTTGTTGCTGCTGTTTAGGCTGCGGCTTTACCGGTGTAGTAGCGTGCGCTTTCAGCAGGCAAGCAAATAAGAACACATATAGAAAAGCTACAGTCTTCATTTTAACAATTTTAGTATATCAAAATTAAACCTTTTTTGGAAATAAACAAATACCTGTCAAATCCTTTCAATAAGCTCGAATCTTAGCCGATTTTACTCCAGGATTGCCTTGTATGATGCCGGTTTTGAAGGTAATTTAACAACAATTGATTCTCGGAGCCTTGTAAAGCGGGGTCTTCGCTTAAAATAGCCTGTGCCGATGAGCGCGCTAAAGCTAATATTTGACCGTCCTGCGCGAGGTCGGCAATTTTTAAATCCAAGACGCCGCTTTGCTGTGTTCCGTCTAAATCGCCCGGGCCGCGTAATTTTAGATCCACTTCACTGATCTCAAAACCATCGTTTGTACGCACCATGGTTTCCATTCTTAGTTTACTGTCTGCGCCCAATTTATACGATGTCATTAAAATACAGTAGGATTTTTCGGCTCCCCTTCCTACTCTTCCTCTTAACTGGTGTAATTGCGAAAGACCGAAACGCTCGGCGCTTTCAATGATCATTACGCTTGCATTGGGAATGTTAACACCCACTTCAATAACAGTAGTAGCTACCATAATTTGCGTTTCATTTTTTATGAAGCGCTGCATTTCAAATTCTTTTTGCTGCGGTGTGAGCTTGCCATGCACAATACTTATTTGATATTCAGGTTGCGGAAAATCATTCAATAAAGCATCATAGCCTGCTTGTAAATTCTGAAAGTCCATTTTTTCACTTTCCTGAATTAAAGGATACACGATATACACCTGCCTTCCTAAAGCAATTTCCGACTTCATAAAACCTATTAACCTTAACCGTTGACTTTCCATAAAATGCATGGTAGTAATTGGTTTCCTGCCCGGCGGCAGCTCATCGATCACAGAGGTATCAAGATCTCCGTAAAGGGTCATGGCTAACGTTCTGGGAATTGGTGTTGCCGTCATAATTAATACATGAGGCGGTTGCGTATTTTTTTTATGCATTTTAGCACGCTGCGCCACACCAAAGCGGTGTTGTTCATCAATAACTACTAATCCTAAATTTTTAAAGACCACCACATCTTCGATCAGCGCGTGTGTTCCTATTAAAATATGCACCTCTCCTGCTTCTAATCCCTTGTGTAACTCCCTGCGTGCTTTGGTTTTTGTAGAGCCGGTGAGTAACATTACTTTTAAGCCAAGCGGCTCCACTAAAGTTGAAATGGTTTCGTAATGCTGCTTTGCTAAAATTTCGGTGGGTGCCATTAAGCAAGACTGAAACCCGTTATCACAGGCCAACAACATACTCAACAAAGCTACGAGTGTTTTTCCGCTTCCTACATCACCCTGCACCAATCGGCTCATTTGCTTACCGGAACCCATGTCTATACGAATTTCTTTGACCACCCTTTTTTGAGCATCTGTTAATTGAAAGGGTAAATGCTTATTATAAAAATTATTAAATACATCCCCTACTTTATTAAACACAAAACCGACAGATGCACTATGTCTTAAATGATTACTGCGTAATAATTTTAACTGAACAAAAAACAGCTCTTCAAACTTTAAACGGAAACGCGCTTTATCCAACAGTAATTTAGAATCAGGAAAATGAATTTGCTTATATGCTTCTACTCTTGAAATTAAATTAAAATCAGTAATAACAGTTTGAGTCAGTGTTTCCGGTATATTTTGTTCGTTAAGCTGAGAGACCAGTGCACGTAGTGTTTTACGAATCCCTTCACTGTCTAAATTTTTATATTTCAGTTTTTCGGTGCTGTTGTAAACCGATTGAAAATAGGATTGGTTTGCCAACAATTCGGGTGTGACCGCTTCTATATCGGGATGAGGCATATTAAAACGTCCCATAAAAGAAGTAGCTTTACCGTAAACGATATAATCTGTATTAGAATTTAATTTTTCAGCCATCCACTTTGCACCTTGGAACCAAACCAACTCTATTACTCCTGTAGCATCTCTGAACTTAGCCGTTAACCTTTTCGTACGTTTGTCACCTGCAAATTGAATTTCCGTAATTTGTCCGCGTAACTGATAATACACCGATTCTTCCGTTACCTCGCGTACCGTTTGAAATTGCGTTTTATCGACATACCTGAAAGGATAATGCGTTAACATATCTTTATAGGTAAAAACGGATAATTCGGTTTGTAAAGCCTCAGCCCGCGATTGCCCGATGCCTTTGAGGTACACAACAGAAATATCTAAAAAGGAATGCGGGCTGTTCATTACATACAAATTTACTACACTAGGCCTGTTAATACAATTCTTACCCGGCGAATTGTAAACACTTTTTGTAACTTATTTTTGTATAATTGAAAGCAAGCATATTTATAATTACTTTATGTATAAGCCTGAGTGTTAAAGCTCAATTTTTGGATACGTTTAAAGTATTTTTACGCTCTAAGCCAAGTATTGATGCCCGTTTAGAATCCCGTTATTCTTTTTTCGGCAATGTAGCCACACAGGTTTCGGGTGTAAGAATTGGCTTAAGCTTCAGGCGAAAACTACGCGTAGGGGTAGGCTACAGCTGGCTGGCCGGTGATGTAAGCGATAAAATAAAACGGTTGAGCCCTACGGGAGTTCCATTGCTTCTAAACAATTATTTAAAGTTCGGCTATGTGTGTTACTATGCGGATTTTGTATTTCACAAAACCAAACGCTGGCAATTGAGCGTACCTATACAGGTGGGAACAGGCCTGGCCTGGTTTGAACATTATTACAATGGACAAAAAATAAAATCGGATAAACACTTGTTACTGATCTATGAACCGGGAATTTCTGTTCAATTTAAGGCATTAACATGGTGTGGTTTAGGATTAGACATAGGCTACCGGTTTGCGCTTAAAAATACACATAACGTGGGCGATAAATTAAACTCGCTTACAATAGCACCAAAATTACTGATTTGGTTTGATGAGCTGTTTTATGCGATAGCTCCAAAATCGAAGCTCACCAAGCGGTTTGGACCGGCTTATTGGTAAGTATTATTTTTAGGTTCGTCTTCATTTTCTGAAAGATCGGGTAAGAAAAATAAAATAAATGTAGCAATCACCGGTAATACTATCCCGATAAAGAACCATTTTACAGGGCTGCGTCCCATGCGATTGGCGAATGATGCTGTAATTAAAGGAATACTGAACAGCACTAAAAGCCCCATTGATATGAAAAATGCCGCACCCATGTTCCTGTAATTTTAAACTAAAATTACAAAATATGTGCATACGAAATGCTACAAATTGTAGCGTGGTCCTCTACTTTAAATTTGTACTTTTACCATAATGAATGATAATTTAGACGCAAGCGGCGAAAAGCAAACCAACACAGACAAGGATTATGAAAAAGCTTTGCGCCCCGTTGAGTTTAACGATTTCAGCGGCCAGGAAGCGGTTGTAGATAATTTACGGGTATTTGTATTGGCTGCTAAACAAAGGGAAGAAGCCTTGGATCATGTGCTGCTGCACGGCCCCCCCGGTTTGGGTAAAACAACCCTGGCCCACATTATTTCGAATGACCTTGGTGTTAATTTAAGAGTAACCAGCGGCCCTGTATTAGATAAGCCGGGCGACTTGGCAGGCTTGTTAACAAATTTAGAACCCTTTGACGTTTTATTTGTAGATGAGATCCATCGCTTAAGTCCTATTGTAGAAGAATATTTATATTCTGCTATGGAAGATTATAAAAT
>JBBRHI010000348.1:0-4049 GCA_038222995.1 Bacteroidia bacterium
CTAAACCTTTTGCGTATTCCGAAAAATATTTCGGTTTTAAAACGGTGTAATCCTCATAGGTTTTTTTGTAATTCTTTTTAGTGACAATTACTTTTGTTTTTGGTTCTGGCTCATCGTTATGAAAGTATAACGTTAAGGGAACTAATACTTTCATTTGATTAATCAATAAAGCTGTTGTATCAATTGGTTTTGGAGGTTCAGATAAAGGTGTAATAGGAAACGTATAAATATCATTACAGCAATTGGGTTTATCTTCAAAGTAAGAGCCTATGCGGTTCGATGAAATATAAGCCCTGTCTTTTTTTGAATTAACACTATAGTAAATATCATTGTTACTACTGTTTATAGGATAGCCCATGTTTTGTGCATCCATAAATGCTTTGTCTTTATACTGAGATCGAAAAATATCAAAATTTCCAAGGCCCTTGTGCCATGTACTGCTAAAATAAAGTGTATGGTTTTCTTTTACAAACCAAGGCGTAATATCATCTTCAACCGTATTTACCTTATTGCCGGCATTTACAGGAGTTTGGTAGGTCCCGTCTGCATTTATAAATGTATACCAAACATCCATTCCGCCCTCGCCGCCGCTTCTGTTGCTCGAAAAAAACAACACCGGCTTCCCGTCCATTTCACTTAAGCAAGGTTGCGTTGTATTAATTCCTGCAATATTAATAGGGGAGGGCAATGGCTTTAACTCTGTCCAATGGCCGTTTACAAAATCGGAACCGTAAATTTCGCAGGCATATTGTGTGGCATTTAAAGCCCCGCATCGCGATACTAAAATTTTTGTATAATCGCTGTTGAAACTTGTATTAGCATTGTGAATACCGTGCTTATTAAATAAACTGTCGAGCTCTTTTGCCTTTTGCCATTTGTTATTTTTTGTCGGAGATTTATGTGCTGTATATAATTTATTAAACCCTATTTCATTTTTATCTTTTTCAGTCTTATCCCTTAACGAAGAAAAATAAAGGGTACTGTCATATTCAAAAGGTGCGTATTCACTCACTTTGCTGTTCACCATACTGTCTAAATGCACTACCTTAACGTTAACGGGGGTTTTAATGAGTACTTGTGCATAATCGCAGGATTCAAATTCCTGTTTAGCTTTAGCAGCCAGCTTTTTTTGATTGGCATCTTTACTGTTGCGCTGTTTTTTATAATATTTATCAAAGAATTTTTTTGCTTCCTTGTACCTGCCCATTGTTTTTAAATGGGTAGCTATATAAAAAGGAACTTCTTTATACGTTCGGGCGTTATCTTTTTTATAAATTTTTTGGTACCAATGTAAGGCGTTAGCTTCGTCGTAGTTTAACCGTGAGGCGTCAGCAAATAATACTTGATATTCAATACGTGAAGAATCCAATAAAATAACTTGATTGTAAATTTGAGCGGCAGATGAGTAGTCTTTATCCGCAGTAGCATCAAGGCCTTGCTTTAATAAGCGTTTAATGCTTTGAGCGTATCCGTTCGTCAAAAAAACAGGAAGCAAAATAGCAAAACAAACGTACCTTAACCTTATCATAGCTTACATATAAATAGGACAAACACGTGATTTTGGAACAAACACTTTCGGTTTTGCGTAAATGTAAATAAATGAAATTTCAAAAGCACCTTTCCCGTTAGTGGCTTTTTTAAATTGCGAATAATTATAATCGTATGAACCCTGCAGCCTCATATTATTATGCTGCACGCCAAGCGTAGTGATCATAGCATCCCCAAAGCGATTAAAAAACCCTAAATTGACAATGGTTCCCATTTTTGGATCGATGGTATAATAATACGAAAGCCCTACTAAATTTTCACGGAATTTTTGCTGTTGATTTCCGTAATACTCAAGCATAACAGAAGATATATTTGAGAAGCTGTACTTTAACTGTAACGACTCGTTATTCCTCGGTTTTAAGGTTACTCCTTTTGTGTTATAAAAAGAAATATTAGGTTTATTAAGATGGCTGATCCCGTATCCTAAATTTATCATCCAGTTTTGATTGAATTTTTTTTGGATCACCGTTCCTATGGCCACCTCAGCATAGGTCTTACTTAAAAGGCTAAAATTTTCTCCGTTTACAAGCCCGCCGTTATAGGCATCCCCGTCCCATTGTTTATCGTACGATAATTTATTGGGATCTATCTTAACGTTGCTTACTCCCCCTAAAATACCAAAAGCAATGGTTAACCCCGAATCTTTTCGAAATGAAAATTTGTGATTAAACGGAACTTTTAAATCGGTTATGGTATACTTTCCATCTCCTGAAGCATCATGGTTAAATATAATACCGAGTGCTTCGCCTGTTCCTTTAATTAATGATTTATTTAAATTAAAATCACCACCGAAACTAAACGTGTTATAAGGTACTGGAACTCCTTTCCATTGATTCCGGTAATTAAAAATTAATCTGCCGTCGCCTTCAAACATACCTGTTTGAGCAGGGTTTAAGTTAAGAGGCGACATGTTCCAGTTTGAAAAATGAATATCCTGGCCAACTAAAAACCGGGCATTACACGTTAAGAATGCAAAAAGCACAAGCTTCAAAAAATGAGTATGTGTTATTTTCGTTTTCATTAATTACCGCATCAGTGTAATGTTACCTTTCTTAAATGATTCTTGTCCGTTATTACATTTAAAGGTCATGTAATACCCGTATACGCCCTGGTCTAATAACTTGCCTTTATACATGCCGTCCCATCCCTTTTTTACGTCGTTGGTCTCAAATAGTTTCTCCCCCCAACGGTCATATATCGTTAAATACACTTCTGTAATAAAATTACTTCGTATGTATAAAATATCGTTTATACCGTCTCCGTTTGGCGTAAAGCCCGTTGGAAGATATACAGTGCTCTCATTGCAGGCATCGGTGATCATTTCCAGGAAAATACTCTTAAGCTTATGAGAACAGCCGTTACTATCGTTAAAATAAATATCATACTCGCCCGTTTTTGTCGGGCTTATGGCGTATTGATTATTCGGCAGGGTTTTAACCGGTATATCAGGCACCACAGTTAGCGTGCCGCTGTAAGGAAAGCCGCTAAGCGTTATAGTAGCCGACTGGCCTACTGTTATTGAGCTTGATGAAACAATGATGGAAGATGTATTATATGCAAACGGAAATACGGTAACGGTTGTGGTTAATAGTGTTTTGCAGGTATCAGCCCCTATTATATTGCCAATGGTTACCGTATAAACAGTTGTGGCGTTTGGATATGCCTTAGGATTTGAAATAGAGCCGTTAGTTAAGCTCTGGACGGGAACCCAATGGTAATAATTACCACCCGTTGCATTTAACTGCACTGTATCGGGCTCACATTTACTCATTGAATTATTTACGGCAATAGCTGTAAAACCGTTCAGGTTTATAGGCTTTACTACAGTGTCGCTGCACCCGCTGCTGTTAGTTACTATTAAAGCTATATTGTAGGTTTGCGGGTTTGAATAACTGTAAGAAGGATTTTGTATGCCTGACGAAGCGCCGTTGCCAAAATCCCAGGCCCAGCTCACAGGGCTCACTGTAGAGGCATCGGTAAAGCTGATGTTATTGTGACAAGCGCCTATGGTATACGTAAAGTCTGCATTTATAACAGGATAAACATTAACCGTAGTTGTTAATGTTTTAATACATACTTTATTCAACAGGCTGTTTTGCGTAATAGTAACTGTATAAACAGTAGTTGTTTGCGCGTTACAGGCCGGGTTTGCCGTTAACGGATTTGAAAGCCCCGTAACAGGCTGCCAACTGTAACTGCTGCCTCCCGAAGCCAATAAAGGCACCGTTGCATTTGAACATTTTGTTTGGGGTCCGTTAATAGTGACGGAATCAACCGGTACAATAATCGTTTTAGTGATCGTATCGGCACACCCGTAACTTGTTTTTGAAATAAGCTTAACTGTATAACTCCCGGCTGTTACAAAGGAGTTTGAATAATTTTGAGAAGTAGATACCGCGTTCGAATTGAGGTACCAATAAGCCGGTGTGGTAAGCGGGTTGGTTTGATTTACAAAACTCACCCTGTTGGAGCAGGTATCGATAACCGTTGAAAAATTAGCC
>JBBRHI010000349.1:0-4043 GCA_038222995.1 Bacteroidia bacterium
GCTTTTATTGTCTTCCATTATTATTTTAATACGTTTTTTTATTTATAACATTAAGCTAAAAACTTGCATTTTATTTGAAAAGACAAATTTAGAATTATAACTATGCCGCCTGTTTCTTTTTTAAAACATTTTCTGTTCCCCAATTGCACATGGCTTTCATAACCGGCTTTAAAGATTTTCCCTTTTCACTTAATTCATAAACTACCCTTGGCGGAACTTCTTTATACTCGGTTCTTATTATAAGGCCGTCTGCTTCTAACTCCCTCAACTGTTCCGTTAAAATCTTTCTGCTAATGCCCGTTATAATAGCGTCCAGTTGGCCAAAACGTTTACTGCCTCCCGATAGCGTCCATATAATTATAGGTTTCCATCTGCCTCCGATAACACTAAGTGTTGCCGTTACCGGACATTGATATACTTCTTTTTTCATTGGTTACCTTTTTGTTACCACTTTATTTCTTGCCTTAGTTACTATATGTAACTATTATTAGTTCCTTTACAAACCTAATTAAATAAATTTAAACCTCAAAAAACAAAAAGACATGATAGTAGTAACAGGAGCAACCGGGCATATCGGTTCTAAAACAGTAGCTAAATTATTAGCAAAAGGCAAACAAGTAAAAGCGATTGGCCGTAATGAAGAAAAATTACAAGACTTGAAAAAACAAGGAGCTGCTATTGAAAATGGCGATTTGCATGATGCCGCGTTTTTAAGCCATGCATTTAAAGGCGCAGAAGCCGTGTTCCTTATTATTCCGCCAAACTTACAATCCGATAACATTGGAAAGTATCAAGATGAAGTGGGCGAAGCACAGGTAACGGCCATTAAACATTCGGGGGTTAAAAACGTTGTATTTATTTCATCACAGGGTGCGCAAGATGTTGAAAATACAGGGATCGTATCCGGTTTAGGCAGACAGGAATTGCGTTTAAACAAATTACCTGAAGACGTAAACGTCATAAGTTTAAGAGCAAGTTATTTTATGGAAAATTTGTTTAACCAAATTGGTATTATAAAAGGCATGGGAATTATTGGTTCGCCTGTAAAGGCAGATTTAAGTATGGGGATGATTGCCACCCAAGATATTGCGGAAGTAGCTGCTAACAAGCTGGCATCCTTAAATTATACAGGAAAATCATTCATTGATTTATTAGGTGACAGGCACTACAATCATAAAGAGGTTGCCGCAATAGTTGGTAAAGCAATTGATAAACCCGAATTGCCTTATGTTGAGTTTCCGTTTGAAGACAATAAGAAAGCCCTGTTAGATTACGGTATTTCGGAAAGTGTGGCTGATGCCTTTAATGGAATGTATAAAGGGATTAATGCGGGGTTATTTAATATATCGCCTCGCACTACAGAAACAACTACTCCAACAACCCTGGAAGATTTTACGAATAATGTATTTAAATTTGCCATCAATAACTAAACGATCATGACTCTTGCAATAATTGGTTCGGGCAATGTAGGTGGCACATTGGCAAAGCGATTTGCCGATGCCGGCCATCACATTATTTTAGGTGTTAGAAACACCGCTGAATTTAAAGGAAAAGAATTACTCACCTACTCAAAACATATTTCTGTAAATACAATAACTGAAGCGGTTAAAAATGCGGAGATCATTATAATTTCTGTGCCGGCTCAATTGGCTGCCGAAGTGGCAAGATCTTTAGGGGATGTTTCAGGAAAAGTAATTATTGATACGATGAATGCAATATCCCTAAAGCCTGAAGGATTTACCAATACGAGCGATGCTATTTTGGCTAACTGCAACACAAGCGAAATTGTAAAGTGCTTTAATTCCACGGGTTTTGAAAATATTTTAAACCCAATGTATGAGGGTAAAGGAATAGACATGTTTACCGCAGGTTCAAGTGAAACAGCAAAGCAAAAAGCTACGCAGTTATCAAAAGAAATTGGTTTTGAAAATGTTTACCACTTTGGCGGCAACGATACATTTAATTTGATTGAACAATTTGCCTTTAGTTGGATTAATCTCGCCATTTTACAAAAGCAAGGAAGGGATATGGCCTTTAAAATTATCAGGAGATGAATATAGCATTAGTAACAGGGGCCTACAAAGGCCTTGGAATGGAATGGTGTAAACAATTATCCAACACCGGATATATTGTTATATTAACGGCACGTACTATTGAGAATGCCAAAGAAGCGGCTTTAACGCTTG
Organism: Bacteroidia bacterium; assembly: GCA_038222995.1. Taxonomy (GTDB): domain Bacteria; phylum Bacteroidota; class Bacteroidia; order B-17B0; family Aurantibacillaceae; genus UBA4416. Next base: position 2,187 of record JBBRHI010000349.1, read on the forward strand.
ATGCAACCTTAACTAAAGTAATTCCAAAAGCGCTGGAAGTAACAGTTGAAGCCCAAATTAATGAGCTGGCCGGTTGGGTAAAGGCAACTTATGGAAAGTTGGATGTTTTAATTAATAACGCCGGCATTAACTCGGGCACACGCGCAAAAGGAGATAAAGAGCTGGCGCAAAAGAATTTGTCATTAGAAAGTTTGGAGGCATCGGAAGTTTTAAATATGCTGCACATCAATGCCATTGCACCCATATTAGTTACAAAACATTTTAAAGATTTATTAGCTAAAGCAGAACTACCAAAAATTATAAATATTGGAAGTTGGTTGGGAAGTATTTCTATTAAAACCACAGGGGGCAACTATAGCTACGCGGTAAGCAAATCAGCCCTTAATATGATGACACGAGCTTTAGCCTTTGATTTAGTTAAAGATAATATCACAACCATTGTTGTTAATCCGGGATGGGTGCAAACCGATATGGGTGGCGGCAAAGCCGCTTTAACAACAGAGCAATCTGTTAAGGGTTTAATAGAAAATGTATTAAATAAAGTTACCCTACAGGATGCCGGTAAATTTTTGCAATGGGATGGAACTGAACATGTGTGGTAAATAGTAACATGAATTAGTTTATCATACATCGACACTTATACTGCTTTTCTAAATTCCGCCGGCGTCTTTCCCGTCTTTGATTTAAAAAGTCGATTAAAATATTGGGGGTATTCAAAACCTAAAGAGTAAGCAATTTCATTTACGTTTTCTTCAGAATTTAAAAGCCTATCCTTTGCAACATCAATCAGATAATTCTGCACATGTTCCTTAGTGGCTTTCCCGGTTTCTTTTTTTAATACATCGCTCAAGTAATTTGAAGATAGATTCAATTTTTTCGCAAAGTATTCTACACTTGGCAGCCCCTTTTGTGGAGATGGTGAATGTTTTTAGAAACATCATGGTTACAGGCGCTTTATTGGGTTTTGCAAGGTATATCGCCAAAGACAAACGTATCATCGGTGAATAATGAAGAACAGGAAAGTAATAATTGAAGAATTCGGAACACCTGCTGTGATCCGATTAATTGAAGGGGAAATTACGGAGCCCGGTTTTGGTGAGGTGAGAATCAGGATAGAAGCCTCTACTGTTTCATCCACCGATATTTTTATCCGTAAAGGCATTTATCCATTATTAAAACAAAAGCCCCCGTTTACGCTCGGGTATGATTTTGTAGGCAGTATTGAAAAATTAGGCGCCGGTGTTACCGGCTTTAAATCCGGCGATAAGGTTTGCAGCATTGTTATGATTGGGGGAAATGCGGAGTATATAATTGCACACGCCTCAGATTTAACGTTGCTTCCTAAAGACGTTGATTCTACAAAAGCTGCATGTCTTTCCCTATCAGGCATTACTGCTTATCAAATGTTTATGAATTGCGCAAAGGTAAAAGCCGGTCAGCTTATTTTGGTGCACGGGGGTAGTGGAGCCGTTGGGGATACGTTAATACAGTTGGGCAAACTTTATAATTGCGAAGTTGTAACAACCGCCTCAAAGAATAAACATGAGCGAATTATAAATTATGGCGCAATTGCTGTAGATTACAATGATCAGGGTTATTTTGAAAGGTTGAACCTATTATCAGGTTCGCGTGGGTACGATGCCATTTTCGACTTTACGAATCAAAAGAGTTTTAATAATGATATTAAACTGCTCAAGAAAGGGGGAATCCTGGTAACATACGCTGTTTTTAGCTCATCACTAACCATAGAGAAAAAAACCTTTTTTAATTTCCTGTTATTCGGATTGGATTTTGGCCTGATGATGCTAAAGCTTAGGCTTAGGTATTGGAATACATTCAGCGGAAAAAAAGCAATGT
>JBBRHI010000350.1:0-4042 GCA_038222995.1 Bacteroidia bacterium
TTGTGCGTATTTATAAAAATGATTTCTCGGTACCGCTTTACAGCTCTTTACTTGTTGGTAAATGGGATACCATTACTCAGGCCAACGGCGACAACCTGCGTTTATCGGGTGCATGGAAAACAAGTGACGGGGTAGTGGTAGTAGGCTACCATACAGGCGTGCCCAACGATATGCCCGTATCAAACGTGCCGGTATGGGGTAATGCAAATTTTAGCGGAGAAAGCGCTGTACTTGCTCACTTAACCGCCGCTAATATTAAAAATCCGTTGGATGGCCCGGTAATTGTAAATGCGATAAATGCACAGAAATATGAACCGAAATTAACTGTTTTTCCAAATCCTCATAACGGTATTTTTTTAGTAAACACAGATAACCGAGCGCAAAAAAAAGTTGAGATTATTGATGTAACAGGTCGAGTAATAAAGACAGAAATTACCCAAGAAAATGCGTTTTACATAAATATGGCAGAAGCCGATGCGGGTATGTACTATGTTAAAATAACTACTATTGACGGCGTATCATCCGTGAAAATAATTAAGCGTTAACGCTGAAAATTTGTAAAGAATTTTGTAAGAATAACTCAAGGCGGCTCAACATTAAAGCTTTCGCCCCAATGTATATTTTAACCGATATTATGATAAACAGACATAATATCATCATCATCTTCCATTTTATCGATCATTTTTTTAAATTCTTCTTCCTGCTCTTCCGTAAGTTCTTTGGTAGTTGTAGGAATAAATGTTTTGATGGTTTCTTTTACGGTATACTTTTTTTCTTCCAACCCGGCTTGCATCATACCAAAATCAGTAAACGCAACTTGTACGATCAATTCATTTGTCTCATCATCCCAGGTTAATTCTTCCGCGCCAAAATCAATCAAATCCAATTCTACATCATCCCTGTTTAACCCGGTAGAATCTACCTTAAATAAGCCCTTACGCTCAAACATAAAACTTACAGAACCTGTAGTACCAACCGATCCGTTGGCACGGCTAAAATATACCCGTAAATTGGCAATGGTACGTGTAGGATTATCGGTAGCACATTCTACTAATACCGGAACGCCAAAAGGCCCGTAACCTTCATAAATAATTTCGTCATAGTTACTTGTATCTTTTTCAGAAGCACGTTTAATGGCCGCGTCAATGTTGACTTTAGGCATATTAACAGCCTTTGCATTGGCGATACAGGCTCTTAACCGGGGGTTTAATTCAGGATGAGGGCCACTCAGCTTAACAGCCATCACAATCTCTTTTCCTATTTTTGTAAACTGCTTTGCCATTTTAGCATAGCGTTTAAACATAGTTGCTTTACGAGTTTGAAAAATACGTCCCATAATGTGTGCCTCTTAATTTTTCTAAATTTCGACAAATTTAATTCAAAATCACTATTGCTTCACTACTTTTACTATAATTTATAAACCAATATGAGCCCTTTACAAACATTAGATGTTTTTCAAGTACATATAAAATTGCCTGAAATATTCAGTACACGCTTTGCGGCTCTAATACCTTTGCAATACCAAAAAGTGAATGAGCTGTTAGAAAATCGGGTTATTCTGAATTACGCGTTAGATATGGGGCGTACCAATTTGTGGGTTACCATTCAGGCTAAAGATCAGGTAGAAGTAATGGATATTTTAGCTACTTTTCCCATCATTAAACACGTTCAGTTAGACATTCATGAACTTGCTTTTTTCGACTCTGCTCCTATTAGCTTACCTGAGCTGATTATGAATTAATTCGGAATTACCCAATCCTGTTTTACTTACATTTTTTAACGGTTTTTCCCCTGTAAAAAACCGCGCTCCCACCGGGCAAATAAGTTGTACCGCCGGTTTTATTTACCTTGGCAACCTTTATATCATCAAATATTATTTTCTTTGGAAGCGCATTGGTTAAGCCTTCCATAGCATTTTTCATTTCCTGCGTTAAAAAATCAGGAAATCCTTTCCTTGAAATAAACGAAACTTTTTTACCCGAATAATCTTCTACGGTAAGCTTCCATGAAAACAAATTATAGTCAAAGTTTGAATCCGTGTTTGTATTAAATAAAGCAAATGACCTGATCTCTGAAAAAAATTCTGTAGGGATTGTATCCTTATCTACATAACAATCTATATGATACATAAAGGGTTTATCCTGGCTATATGTGTTTATAGAAGCCAATAGAAAGAAGATGATGCCGATTTTTTTCATGCTCTATTTTACAATTCATTTAAATTAAACCTTTTTTCTAACCTGATGCCGCGCTCTGTTTGGTTCACGGTACAACATTCAATTAACGGATCATGTTCGAAGAATAAGGTCCAATTATTTTCCGCAGCTTGTTTTAAAATATATTCTTTTTCCTGTAAAGTATCTAAAGGGCGAACATCATATCCCATGACATAAGGCAATGGTAAATGTCCTTCGGAAGGAATAAGATCTGCCATAAAAACAACATTGGTGCCTTTATAGCTTAACACCGGTAACATCATGGCTTCTGTGTGTCCGTTGGCTTCATACATATCAAAACCCGGCATAAATTCTTTTTCAGCATCTAAAAAATATAATTGCCCGCTTTCTTTTATAGGCATTATATTTTCTTTTAAAAAACTTGCTTTCTCACGCGGATTAGGATGTACAGCCCAATCCCAATGTTTTTCGTTACACCAATATTTCGCGTTTTTAAAAGCGGGTTCTAATTTTGTTCTGTCTGCGTTATAAATAATACTTCCGCCGCAATGGTCAAAATGCAAATGCGTTAAAAATACGTCCGTAATATCATCTTTATGAAAGCCATGTTTAGCGAGCGATTTATCCAATGTATCATTCCCGTGTAAAAAATAATAACCAAAAAATTTATCGTCCTGCTTATTGCCCATACCGTTATCAATTAAGATCAACCGATGGCCCTCTTTCACTAATAAGCAACGCATAGCCCAGCTGCACATATTATTTTCATCGGCAGGATTTGAGCGCTGCCATATAGATTTAGGAACTACGCCAAACATAGCGCCTCCGTCTAATTTAAAATGCCCTGTATTTATTGTGTAGAGTTCCATAGTGTAGTTTAAAGTATTAAATATAAGAGAATTTTTAATGATAAAACCTCCTCAAAAAGGAGGGAAATTAGTAATAATTGAATTTTAATTTGCCTTCACTTAATTCTAAATTAGGAAAAGGAACTTTTATAATGTTAATGCATGAAAACACAGCCTTTAAAATCTTAGATTTTGTTTTAATTCTTGTAAAATCAACATCCAGCGAAAGGTAACCCTGCCTGTAACGGTTAAAATAAAGTGTATTTCCGGCCGCATCTTTAATTACCCGGTTATTATTATCTCTTGCACCGATCATACCATCAGCGCCATAGCCGACAGCAAGGCTTAGCCATTTAGGAAATTTAGTATTTTTCTTAAAAAAAGAGGAAGGGTTAATACTCAGCCAATAAATTTGCCCGTTATAATCTTTTAAAATTTGCGTTGACAATGATTTACCTAAGAGGTCGGTATTGTATTTAGCATACGGGCTTTGATAAAAAGAAAACTTTAATTGCAGGCGCTGCTCATTCCACAAAACCTTTTGGCCTATTACCAAACCGCTGCCCAAAGCATTGGCGCCCATATCACCAAAGCTAAACCCCCAGCCGTTACTGTAACCATCCATTACTTCAATAGCACTCATATAAGCAAAGCCGCTTAAGCCGCCAATTAGCACTTGCTGTTTTTTAGAATAACCGGCCCACGCCATAGCATTCATCATTAACCGCCCTGTTTGATACGTAGTAAGAGCATGCCCGTATTTATCCATCTGGAACCACTCGGCATCATCATTGAACGTGTGAAATTTGGATGAGCTGTACTGACTGTACAATGCCTGGTTTAAATAAATAAGTGACCCTGTAGTTAGCGCAACTGAAGAAAACCCAAGCACTACTTTTCTTTTTTTCAAAACGGATAAAGAATCAGAGGCAAACACCGACGAAAGTGTTGTCATAAAAAGAATTATAAAGATCTTAACGCGAAGCCACATGCTTTTGAATACCGGTTCTAAAGTAC
>JBBRHI010000351.1:0-4030 GCA_038222995.1 Bacteroidia bacterium
ACCCTTTAAACTTCTTTGGTATCATGTATAAAGGTGGATTTATCGTTCCTATCTTATTAGGTACTTTATTCACAGTATTAACTTTTTTCTTTGAGCGTTTAATTACTATACAAAAAGCAAACGGCCGGGGTGCTGCCGATAAATTTGTTTCTAAAATTAAAAGCTTAGTAGCTTCTGTGATTTAGACGGTGCTATTGCTGAATGCGATAAACAAAAAGGGTCTTTAGGAAACGTAGTACGTGAAGGTTTATTAAAATATAAATTTGTGGAGAACGATCCTACCATGGATAAAGAAGCAAAAGTAGCAGCTATTTCTAAATCATTAGAAGAAGCTACAGCGCTCGAATTACCGATGTTATCTAAAAACTTAAGCGTTATTTCTACCTGCGCATCTATCGGTACCTTAGTTGGGTTGATCGGTACGGTTGTAGGTATGATTCGTGCCTTCGGTGCGTTAGCGGCAGCAGGAACTCCTGATACGGCAGCTCTTGCAACAGGTATCTCTGAAGCCTTGGTAAATACATTAGTCGGCATCTTATCTTCCGCCTTAGCAATTATTTTCTACAACTTCTTCTCGAACCGTGTAGATCAAATTACATTCGCTATGGATGAAGCAGGATTCTCTATTATCCAAGAATTTCAAGTTAGAGCAAAATAATTTCTTTTCCTTTTATGGAAATTGAATGGTTATTGAATCTATAAATTAATGTAATTAAAAAATAAGACATGGGAAAGATAAAAGTCGCAAAACACGCGCCGTCAATAGATATGACCCCTATGGTGGATCTTGCGTTCTTGTTGGTTACCTTCTTTATGCTTACGGCTTCTTTTAGGATGGCTGAACCCGTGGTGGTTGATCCACCGGCGTCGCACTCCGATAAAACCTTACCTGAAAATACGATCCTGGTAACAGTTGATAATAACGGAAGGGCTTTTTTCGGTATCGGCAACGGTGAAGCAAAAATTGCTGCTTTAGCAAAAATCAGCGATAAGTATCACGTAAAATTTAATGCGGATCAAATTAAAAAATTCGGAGGCTTATCGAGCTTCGGTGTTGAAGTAAAAGATTTACCGCGTTATTTAGATGCAACAGAGCCGGAGCGTTTAAAATTTCAACCTCAAAAAGGTGTTCCTTTAGATTCTGTAAATAACCAATTAAAAGATTGGATTACTTTTGGAGCAACTGAATTGAATGCCATTTATATGAGAAATAAGGACGACGCAACCAATAAAAACATTGAGTTTAAAGGTGAAAAGCCTCGTTATGCCATTAAAGCGGACGGTAAGGCAAAATATATATATGTAAAAGATGTGTTTAAAACATTTACCGATATGAAAATTTACACGTTTAATTTAATTACGTCGTTAGAAGGCGGTGAGACTAAAGCAGCGGCTCCGGCTAAGCATTAATATTAATTAAAAAACTAATTTGACATGGCAGAAATAGCAGATAGTGGCGGCGGGCATGGTAAAGGCGGTAAGAAACGCGCCAAGAAACAGAGTACACGAGTAGACATGACTCCAATGGTGGATTTAGCCTTCTTGTTATTAACGTTCTTTGTTTTAACTTCAACCTTCAGTAAACCAAAAAGTATGGAGCTTAGTTTACCTGCTCCTCCCGATAATCCGATTGATCAACCACCGGTTAAAAATGGCGTTACGTTTTTATTGACTAAAGATGATAAGATCTTTTATTATGCCGGTGAGTTTTATTCGCCGGGTAATCCGAAAGGAATGCCTCCTACTCAATTAATAGAAACGAACTTTGGCTCTGAAGGATTGCATAAATTGTTAATGGAGCAAAATAAGTGGGCTAATGATGAAATTGATAAATTAAGAGTTCGAAATAAAGCAAAGACATTGGCCGATACTGCTTTTAAACGTATGGCCGTAGATGTAACTGGGGATAAATTAGCGATTACGGCTTTAATTAAAACAGATGATCAGGCAACGTATAAGAACGCGATTGATATGCTGGACGAATTAAAAATTTGTAATGTGGGTAAGCGTGTATTAGGTGTAGACATGTCAGCTCCTGAATATCAATTATTACAAGAAAAAATTAAATAATCATGATGACAAATTGGAATAGCGTAGTTGACGACTCCAGGAACGATATTGTTTTTGAAGGCCGCAACCAGCAGTACGGTGCGTTTGAATTGCGCCGTAAATATAACTGGACTGTTACCCTGATTTTGGGCTGTATGATAGGTGCGTTGGCTTTAGGAATGGGTATTAAAGCCATTTTGGGATTAAGAGGTGATGATATAGATAAAACAGCTGTTTTGGATATGACTACCATTGATTTAACTCCACCGCCGGCGGATAAAAATGAACCGCCGCCGCCACCACCACCACCGCCGCCACCGGTAATGGAAACTGTAAAATTTGTTCCTCCGGTAATTAAGGATGACGCCGTTGAAACGGATCCACCGCCGCCACAGGATAAATTGGTAGAAAGTAATGTAAGTACAGTAACGCAGGAAGGTGACGGTGACGCCGTTGTTGTTCCTTCGGAAGGTACAGGTACAGGTGTGATTGAAGAAAAAGCTCCTGAAATTTTTACAGTGGTTGAAGAGATGCCTGAGTTTCCGGGTGGACCAATGGAAATGATGAAGTATATTCAAAAAAACATTCAATATCCTCAAATGGCGAAAGAAGCCGGTTTAAGCGGTAAATGTTTCTTGAAATTTGTTGTTAACGGTAATGGTAACATTAGTGATGTACAAGTATTAAAAGGAGTTCCGGGCTGCCAGGAGTGCGATAAAGAAGCAATTCGGGTTGTTAAGTCCATGCCAAACTGGAAAGCAGGGAAGCAAAACGGTAGAACGGTTCCTGTGTTTTTTAACTTACCGATCAACTTCCAACTAAAATAATTTGATCTTTTAAATTTAAATCCCTCCGCCAAAACGGGGGGATTTTTTTTAGAAATAATTTTGAAGCTTAATTAATCTAACATTTTAATTATATTGCACATGAAACGCTCACCAACAGAGTTAATTAATCTAACCTTTAGCGGGTTAATGGTATTGCTTACCATAACAGGAACTATTCTGTTTTTCTTTACCGATTTATTATCAGACAGGGTGTATGGGAATAAACGTTACCTTTTAGGGACAGTTTTTTTAGCGTATGCTATTTACAGGACATACCGTATGTACGGCGTGCTCAGGAACAATAAAGAGCGTTAGATATTTTGAAGCATGTACTGCCTAAATAAATTTAAATTTTATTTTCGGCTCTATACTAATATCTAAAAGCTTAATCTTTTACTTATAGCGGTTCATTTGTTTTTATCAAATGCAAAACGGGGGGCTTATTAAATTATAAGCAGTAAATAAGAGAACGTTAATAGTAAGGTTATACTATAGAAACGGAATTGTGACTAAGCGGCAGTTACAAGCATTCTGTCAGTTACTTTATAGAGCCTGCAACAGCACAGGCAATACTAAAATTGTACATTCAAAAATAAATCCCGACAATGCTCAAAAACCCAAAAAATAATGGTTGAATAATTTATATTGGTCTTATATGAAACACAAAAGGCATCTCTTAAAGATGCCTTTTGTGTTTAGGAAAAGTTTAATTATTTTCCTTGCGGGCTTTTAAGAAACTCAACCGCCTTTTTGTTGTTTGGGTCAAGGCCGATTATTATTTCAAAATATTCTTTAGCTTTTGTATAATCTTTTTTGGTTACATAATAGTACCCTAAGTATTCGCACGATTCAATTACGTTACTTTTATTTGCGAGTAGAGCTGTTTGTTTTGTTACAAGCTCCAGACCCTTTTCGTAGTAAGGTTTTGCCAGCCACTTTTCATTTTTAAGATCTTGTTGGACATTAGCTTTTCCTCTCCAAAAATAAGCAATAGCGTAATCAGGACTTTTTTGGGCAAGGATCGAGAAACAGGTATCGGCTTGCACAAATAACTGTAGTGCGTCCGCATCTTTTTTCTCTTTTTGTTTATTGCCGCCTTCGTAATAGTAAGCTCTACCAAAGTCATACCAGTCCTGTAATTGTAAATTGTTTTT
>JBBRHI010000352.1:0-4029 GCA_038222995.1 Bacteroidia bacterium
GCCTGTGATATGCAAAACGGCATTTTTATTTTAGAAGGCGATTATGATTACAAAATAACTGTGGGTGTAAACGAAATCCCTAAGCAGGCTTCGTCATTTTCGGTATACCCAAACCCTGCAAGCCATGAATTGAATATGATCATTGCAAACCAACCTAATGCTACGCTAAATTACAGCATTACGGATATTACCGGAAAAATGATTCGTGAAAATAAACTGACGGTTACCGATGCGTTATTTAAAACAACTATTGCATTAGATCACTTAACTGCCGGCTGTTATTTTATAACATTAAAAGGAACTAATTTAAACGAAACCAAAAAAATATTTATTCAAAACTAACTATGTTCACGAAAGATTCTTTGATCGGTGTAGTAGGCTCAGGCGCTATGGGTAGCGGAATTGCGCAGGTAGCAGCTACCGCAGGCCATAAAACACTTGTTTACGATACCAATGCAGCCGCATTGGAAAAAGCCAAAACAAACCTGTTTGCTTCTCTTACCAAATTAGTTGAGAAAGAAAAGCTAACCCGCGAAAAGGCAGACACCATTCTGCAGCTAATTTCTTTTACGGGCTCTATACAGGATTTTAAACCCTGCAAATTAATTATTGAGGCTATTGTTGAGAACATCGACGTAAAACAATCCGTATTTAAAGAGCTGGAAAATAATGTGGAAGATACCTGCGTACTGGCGTCAAACACATCTTCCCTTTCCATTACCTCTATTGCATCCGCTTGCAGAATACCGAGGCGTGTATTGGGAATTCATTTTTTTAACCCGGCAACACTCATGCCTTTGGTAGAAATAATACCGGGCATTGCAACCGACCTTACCATTGCAAATCACTGCCGCGCCTTAATTAATAGTTTCGGTAAAGTAACCGTGATGGCCAAAGATACTCCCGGCTTTATTGTAAACCGCGTTGCCAGGCCGTTTTACAGCGAAGCCTTACGCATTTATGATGAGCAGATAGCCGATATAGCCACTATTGATTGGGCAATGCGCGAACTGGGTGGGTTTAAAATGGGCCCTTTTGAACTGATGGACCTGATAGGCCATGATGTGAATTATGTGGTAACCGAAACTGTGTGGAAGCAATTTTATTACGACCCAAGATTTAAACCGTCTTTAAGCCAGAAAAGATTACTGGAAGCGGGCTTTTTAGGAAAAAAAACGGGTCGAGGATTTTATGACTATAGCGCCGGTTCTAAACTTCCGGAACCCGGCAAAGAAGAAAAATTAGGAAAATATATTCTTAACCGGATCCTGTGCATGCTTATTAATGAAGCCTGCGATACCTGTTATTTGGGAATTGCTTCAACCGAAGATATTGACCTGGCAATGACCAAAGGCGTTAATTACCCGAAAGGGTTGTTAAAGTGGGCCGATGAAATAGGTTTGGCGCATGTGCAGCTTACCCTCAAGGAATTGTATAATGAGTATGAAGAAGACCGTTACAGGACTTGTGTGAAGCTAAAGCAAATGGTAAAACAGGGGAAACTGTTTTATTAACTATTTAATGCGATAAACCGCTGAGTGTAAATATTTGTTAATTAAGTTAATAATGAATATATTTGAATATAAAATTAAAAAGATGAAAAAAATTATTTTATCTACATTAGTTCTTTTAGTAACGGGAAGTATCATTTTTATTTCCTGTAAATCCAAGAACGACAGTACAGCTATAACTCCAACTTATAAGGATGATGCCGGGACAGGCGGAAACCCTAATATTACCAATGTTACCACAACAGGTACAGTGGCCACTACGTCTACAGCTTACCAAAACTCAAGCATGAGCGGCGTAGGTTCAGGCAATAACTGGTCGAGCGTGGGTTGCTCAGGCCAAAGTTGTATCACCGTAACTAATGGCGGTACAGGTACTTCCATTACTATTTGTTTTTCTGCCCCGCCTACTGCAGGAACTTATCAATTTGTAAACAGCCAGTCTGCTTTAGCAGGTACTACAGGCAAAGCATTTATGACGGTTAATAACCCTACAGGTCAACCAACAAGCAGCGTTTGGTATTCGGTTGCCGGAAGCGTGGTGGTTGCTCTATCGGGTACAAATATTACAGCTTCATTTAATAACATTGCCTGCTTACAGGCTTCTTCCGCATTCCCTACCGTTACGGTATCAGGCCAGGTAGGTTGCTTATAACCTAAAAGAATTTTAAATTTAAGGCCCTGCAAACGCGGGGCCTTTTTAATATAGCTCAGTCCGTACGAAATCGCTCACACACATAACCGGTCTTTTAAAAAAATCCTATTCGTTGGATGTGCGGGCCCTTGGCCTTATGCGCATAGCGGTAGGTATTGTATTGCTTGTTGACCTTATTATCAGAAGCTTTTCCATAAAAGCTTTTTTTACGGATGAAGGCCTATTGCCTGTACAAGTTTTAAAAGAGTATAACTGGAACCCTTATTACTTTTCGTTACATGCTATGAGCGGAGAGCTTTGGTGGCAAATCTTATTATTTATGTTGAATGCGGTTTGTATTATGTTATTGATCAGAGGATTTAGGACGCGTTTATTCACTTTTATCTGCTGGGTATTTTTAACCTCTCTGCAAAACAGGAACCCGTTTATTTTACAAGGCGGTGATGACCTGTTAAGACTTATGCTGTTATGGGGCATCTTTTTACCCTGGGGAGAACGTTATTCGAACCGGCATACTTCTTCCTACTCAAACGCTTATTTTTCTTTAGCTAATATAGGGTACATTTTATTGGTTACATCCGTTTACTTTTTTTCTGCTTTGCTAAAGTCCCACGCAGAGTGGCACTCGGAGGGTACAGCCTTGTATTACGCTTTAAGCCTCGACCAAATGCGATTGCCTTTAGGAACCCTGTTATATAAATTTCCTTTAGTGATGAAATGCTTAACCCCCGTGGTCTACTATATAGAATTAGCAGCTCCCCTATTAATCGTGATTCCTTTTGTTCCCTATAAAGTGCGGTTAACCGGCCTTTTAGCCATTGCTGCTTTACATGTGGGCATAGCCCTGACCCTATACGTAGGTTTGTTCTACATTATAGGACTGGTAACACTTATAGGCATGCTTCCCTCAACGGTTATGGATAAATTTGAGGCAAAGTACATCCGTCGTCCTGTTGTTATTAAAGAACATACACTACCACAGGGTCATTTTATTTATGAAACGCTCAACTCATTAAAAGCGGGCCTTATTATTTTAATGATTTGCTATTGCTTACTGTTGAATTTAGGTAACGTAAAAAAATTTCCTTATACTTTAGATCCCGGAATTATTAAGTTTGGAAATATGCTGCGCCTCGAACAAAGCTGGGGCATGTTTTCGCCGAGTGTTTTAAAAGATGACGGGTTCTTCGTATACGGCGGCTATGCAAGCTCCGGGAAATATATAGATATTAAGCACAATGGCATACTATTAAATTTTGCTAAGCCCGGCAATGTGGTGAGCGAATATGAAAGCGACCGGTGGAGAAAATTCAGCGAGAATTATATTTTTAATAATAATAATTACATGCGTCCGTATTATTGCAAATACCTGATCAGAAAATGGAACAAAGAACACCCGGAAGAGCACATCATTGATCTTACTATTTTTTTTATGAAAGAAGTAAGCCTGCCCGACTATAAAACCAAGCCTCTTGAAAAGGCAGCACTTTGCAATTGTCAAGATAAATAAAATGAACTTTAAACTTATTTTAAAATATTTAAATTATAAACTTACGGCATATACCGAACATGATGTGCACTCACCCTTCGTTTATAATTTCTATACCGAGCTTATTAAAAATGAGTATCCGTATCATGACTTTGAAGCATTGAACAGCTTACGGCAACAACTTCGATTAAGCAGGGAAATCGTTGATGTGACTGATCTTGGTGCCGGATCAAAGAAATTAAATACTACAAAAAGAAGAATTGATCAAATTGCCAAGCATGGCATTGCACAAAAAAAGCAAGCCCAATTTTTATACAGGCTCATTAATAAGTTTAATCCTAAAATTATGGTTGAGCTTGGCACGTCTATAGGCTTAA
>JBBRHI010000353.1:0-4017 GCA_038222995.1 Bacteroidia bacterium
ATATGCTAACCGCGGCTTTATGAAATATAAAACAGCAATGTATGAGGAGGCGATCTTGGATTTTAATAAGGCGATCGAATTAAATCCAGGATACGGAGAAGCTTTTATTGACCGAGGATTGGCGAGGTTTGAACTAAAAGACTTTAAAGGCGCTATAGCGGATTATAATAAAGCGGCAACCGTGGAGCCGGGTATAGAAAATTATGAATTTTATGTGGCAAGATCCCGGGCTTACGAAAAATCGGGCGATGCCGCTAAGGCTAAAATGGATAATGTAAAAGCACAGGTTTTGAAAAAATAAAATGCCGTGAAATTAATTTATTCTTCGGTTTTCATACATTAAAAAAACGTTGCCAACTTCATTTTATTACACAAACATCCTTAAAACAAAAACCCGTATTATCATTTCTCAATACTAAAACGGCCTAATAAATATTAAAAAAACCTTTATATTAGCACCACTAAAAACACACACTATGAATTACGATGTTATTGTTATAGGAAGCGGACCGGGCGGTTATGTTACTGCTATTCGCGCTTCCCAGCTGGGATTAAAAACAGCTATTATTGAAAAAGAAAATCTTGGAGGCATTTGCCTTAACTGGGGTTGTATTCCAACCAAAGCTTTATTAAAAAGCGCACAAGTATTCGAATATTTAAATCATTCGAAAGATTACGGGATAAGCGCCGATAATATTAAAGCTGATTTCAGTGCTGTGATTAAACGCAGCCGCGATGTGGCAGACGGCATGAGCAAAGGCATCCAGTTTTTAATGAAAAAGAATAAAATTGATGTTATTATGGGTACCGCCACTGTGAAAGCAGGCAAAAAAGTGGACGTAAAAGGAACAGACGGAAAAACAAGCTCCTTAGAAGGAAAACATATTATTATTGCAACCGGTGCGCGTTCACGTCAATTGCCGAACTTACCGCAGGACGGTAAAAAAATTATCGGTTACCGTGAAGCGATGACCCTTCCTAAACAACCAAAATCATTGGTAGTTGTTGGTTCAGGAGCAATAGGCGTAGAGTTCGCTTATTTTTATGCAACTATGGGAACAAAGGTAACCATTGTTGAATTTTTACCGAACATTGTTCCGGTGGAAGATGAAGAGGTATCTAAGCAATTAGAGAAATCGTTTAAAAAAGCAGGGATTGAAATCATGACGGAAGCTTCGGTTGAAAGTGTTGATACCAAGAGCGATGTTTGTAAAGTAAACGTAAAAACAAAAACCGGAAATGTAACGCTCGAGGCGGAAATTGTTTTATCGGCTGTAGGTATTGCCGCTAATATTGAAAACTTAGGATTAGAAGAAGTGGGCATTGCAACAGACAAAGGAAAAATTTTAACCGATAAATTTTATGCAACCAACATCCCCGGGTATTATGCGATTGGTGATTGTGTTGGCGGACAGGCCTTAGCCCACGTTGCCAGCGCGGAAGGAATTACCTGCGTAGAGAAAATAGCGGGCGTTCATGTTGAGCCGTTAGATTATAAAAACATACCCGGTTGTACCTATAGCCAGCCTGAAGTTGCTTCAGTCGGTATGACGGAAAAACAAGCTAAGGAAGCAGGCTATACTTTAAAGGTCGGTAAATTTCCTTTCTCGGCATCGGGTAAAGCAAAAGCAGCAGGTGCGCCTGACGGTTTTGTGAAATTAATTTTTGATGCTAAGTACGGCGAATTATTAGGCGCTCACATGATCGGAGCTAATGTTACCGAATTGATTGCTGAAATTGTAGCGGTTCGTAAACTGGAAACCACAGGTCATGAATTAATTAAAACGGTACATCCTCACCCGACTATGAGCGAAGCTATTATGGAAGCGGCGGCAGCAGCTTACGGCGAAGTGATTCACTTATAATAATTACTGTTTTGTAATTTAAAGGCGTAACTACCTGTTACGCCTTTTCTGTTTAATGTAAATTCCAACCGGCACTAATATTGATTCACTATTATAAATTAAAACCATGAAAACACTGTTTACCTTTTTATTACTTGTTGCCGGTTTTACTATCAACGCACAAACTCAGGAAACTACTTCAGATAAGATCGTTAATGAAAACTATGTGTTTAGGACCGTTCAAACGTCTCAATGCTATATTAACAAAATAGGAGACTATACATTTTTTTCAGAGCCCGATTACATTGACTTTTGCAATGCTAATTTTGGTTTAGATTCTAAGATCCCGTTCATTGATTTTAATACCGAAACGGCTGTTATTGTTTTTACAACCTTAAATAAATCAACCGCAAAGCCCTTTGTAGACAGTGCCGTTGAAACAGAGCATTATATTAAAGTAAATGTGAAAAATACGGAGCCTCAAAAAAATGTGGTGATCAAAGCGGCGAGAAATCAATACATTATTGTAGCCGTAAAAAAATCAAATAAAGAAATTACGGTAGTTCACAGGTAATTAAAAATCAATAATCTTTTCCCTTTCCGTAAAGTCGAGCTTTACCTCTTGTTGTGTAGCGCCGGTAATTAATATGATGTAAGCTTGTACCTGTTTAAACACCCTGTGTTCGGGGATACACGGAGCATTTAATTCGGTCATGGCCCAGTTTTTAATATATAAAATGTTATAGTCGCTGTTGCGTGTCACAAAGGAGCGCAGGTAGTAAGGTAATTTTGAATAGGCTTTATCGCTTAATATTAATTTACAGCCATGTGTATTACCCGAATACAGGGAGCTTGATAAATAAGAATCGTATTTATTATTAAGGCTGAAAATAGGGAAGATGAGCATAACGGTGATGACCAGGTAAAACGCAGCACTTTTAAAAAGAATGGAAATATCAAAAAACCGTTCTTGCTTAACATTCGAAAAGAGTAATAAGCATAACACGATCATCACGATATTCCACGGCCATATTACATAATTAAACGATTTACCGGAAGGCCCCAACATTAACAGGATAAATACATGCATGATAATAACCAGCGGCAATGCGATAAAACGCGTCTGTTTTATTAACAAGCCGAAACCGATGAAGATTTCGAAGTATGGAACTAATTTACCGGCACGCGTAAAAAGAGCTATTTGTTTAGCGCTTAGCACAGATTCCAGAGGACTGATCATCCATTTGAACGTATCTTCTACAAAAAAGGAATTGAATTTTTGAATGCCGCTGAATATATAAATAAGTGCTACCAGGATCTGTAAACAAATAAAGACAGATATAAAATTATTCGGCTCATCCATCCTTTGTTTATAAAATAATAATATTCCTAAAATAAACAGGTAATTAAAAAACCAGGGCTGCATGCGGTTCTGGTCTTCCACACATAGATATATGCAAAACAGCAGCAACAAAACAACAGGCTTTTTACTTGTATTTGAAAAGCTAAAAAATAAAAGTATGCCTACGATTGCTATATTAATATAATCGTAAGGAGCTTGCACACCGTAAAAGTTTTGTATTAAAGGTGCTTTCGGAAACCAACGGCGGCCTGCCCACAAATTAAGACTTAATAAAACAGACGTTAATAAACCGACGAGGACGGTAAGTTTAATAAGCTGTAAGCGGTGCGTAAGGCGCATGAGAAACTAAAGAGTATTTTGTATCCGGTAAATATACGAGGGCATACTATTAATAAAAGTGTTTCCAAAAAAAGTCATCCCCACTTTTTTCAACACTAAAAGCAGGCGTGGGGGTTTCCAAAACGGCCATAATAACGTATTAATTTTTATAAGTATAAGTTCCCTTTTTATCTATTTTTACTTCGGGGAAAGTGTTATTCTCTTCAAAATAAGTGTAGCGTGGCTTTAAGCTGTTCCAAAAAGTAACATCGGCTTTTGAAAAATTAGCCTGTAGTAATTTCATATTCGGTTCGCTCAGTCGTGCCGGAAAAATATCAATGTTCAAAGGGCGTTTCCTGTTTTGGGCTTCTACACATAATACGTACAATTCTTTTATTTTATCATCCGTTATAGGCAGGCAGCCAATGGTAACACAAGTGCCGTGCACCATAATTGCACCTCCTGTATTGGCAGCTTCTTTTAAAATAACAT
>JBBRHI010000354.1:0-3998 GCA_038222995.1 Bacteroidia bacterium
GCCCCCTTTATTTCAAGGAATTGTTATGGATGGGAATACGCAGCCGGGAACATTAACAAACGGCGACAAAAAAATCCATATTATAGGCAGTAATACGTTGCAGTTCATTCTATTGATTTGGCCTTTAGCGGGGGCTAATCAAAGTACAATTCGAAATCTTACATTAGCAAACGCGCCAATTATAGCATTATTTGTTGCACCTAACGGAGGTCATATTTTTAATGATAATATAGTCTATAATAATAACACAGTTATTACCGCCCCTTTTAGTTTAATTGAATTTCAATGCCCGAATACTACCATTAAAGGAAATATTATTGGCACAGATCATACTTTTTCTACAAATAGTATTTTTTATAGTAATAGTGGTTGTGCAATAAATACTAATTTTTGCGGAGGTAATACAACTATTGGCGGATTACTACCGGGAGAAAAAAACTATTTTTACAATGTTAGAGCCCCTTCTGCTGCTGGTGCGTTTGCTTCAAGCACAAATACTAAAAATAAAATATCGGGAAATATTTTTATTAATAATGCAGGTAATGAAAATATACAACTGCATAATAGTGGAACCTTATGTCCGGCAAATTATGCAAAGGATATCCCTTCGTATTATTATAATATTACCGGCGGCATTCTTACAATGCAGGGAACATCGCTTCCTAATGACTTTATTGAAATTTATAAATCGGATCCTCTGTGGAATGATGCAATTTCTTTATTGGGGACAACTACAGCAGACGCTTCAGGTCATTTTACGTCCATAATTTCAGGTGTTGCCGCAAATGAAAAAGTAATTATTACTGCAACTGATCCTCAGAATTATACGTCTGATTTTTCCTGGCCTTGTGCATCTGAGGGTTTTCTACAGGTTTCCGGTGCCCAGTGCCCCGGCAATACAACCACTATATCCTATAGTGCAACTCCTACATTAACAAATTTTCCCGGTACAACTAATCCACTTAATATACAAGTTATAGATAGTTTATATTATGGGCCGAGCTTATTAGCATTTGGCGCAACTATTAACACAGGGCAATATTATTCAACTAGTCAAACCAATCTTCCTGTTGGTTCATATTTTGTAACTTTTACATTTAAACAAGCTACACCAATAGGCGAACCTTATTTTGGAATTGGCTGTCCTAATATAAGAATTACAGAGCCTCTTGTGATCCGTGATTGTGCCCCTCCTTGCAGTGACTGCATAGGCTCATTTAACCCCAAACCGGGCGATACGTTAATAGTAAGTACCTGGGTAAAGGAAGAGAATGCCCAGGCTACAAAAGTAAATTATAATTTACCGAAATTAAGCGTAGAGTATCCGGGTTCCTCAGCTGCAGCGTCAGGCCCCTTTTTTGCTAAAGGACAAATTATTGATAACTGGCAAAGGTTGGAAGAGCAATTTATTGTACCCACAACTGCCGTTAACCTAAGAATTAAACTGGAATGCATATCGGGCAACTGCTTATATGATGATATAAGGGTGTTCCCGAAAAATGGTTCTATGAAATCATATGTATATGACCCAAAAACCATGCGCCTTGTGGCTGAACTCGATGAAAGAAACTATGCCACTATATACGAGTACGATGAAGAAGGTAAGCTGACCCGAATAAAAAAAGAAACGGAAAGAGGCATTATGACCATCCAAGAAAATAAATCAAGCAGTTCAAAAAAATAAAAATTGAAAAGATTACTATCTATAGGTATAAATATGCAGCTTTTAGTTGCCGGGACTTTATTTGCGCAAACAAATGAAAAATGGATGCCGGTGTCTAAAGAAGAAACACGTAAAATGTTTCAAAATATGTCAAACGCTTATTTTAGTACTCCAAGTTTTTCCATGCAGGTTAATCAAACTTCTTATGTAGGCCATTCCTCGGAAGTACCTCATGATAAATCGACCGGCAAATTTTTAAAGAACAATAATACCTATACCAGTTTATTATTAGGCATCCGTACCATTCAAAATGAAAAACTGAAAGTAGTGATAGATTCTGCCGATAAGCTTATTGCCGTCAGTAATTCGGACAGGGCATTTAAATCGGTGCCTTTAACGGAAGACCTTGATCAGTCATTATTTTTTGTGTTGGATATAAAAAAAATGACTGCGAATGACCTGGTATATTATTCACTGCGATTTAAAGAAAATTTTACCTACACTAAAATTGATTTTATACTAACGCCCGATTTTTTCATGAAAGAGATGGTCATGTATTTCGATGAAGATCTCCCGGTTAATGCTGATGATGCGGAACATTCGCCTAAGTCAAAATTAAAATACAAAGTTTCCTATTCCGGCATTAAAAAAAACATTGCCCTTAATACTGCACAGTTTTCAGAGAACCGCTATTTAACTTATAATTCAAAGCAAAAAACATATGCTTTAAAAGAAGAATATAAAAATTACACATTACAGGACCTAAGAATTACTAAAGACTAAAAAGAAATTAAATAAAATATATGAAATAAGTAATGTGCCCGAAGCGCAAACCAAAATTTAGAGGTTACATGACTTATTACATATATCAATTAAAAAATAAACTCTGCATATGAAAATTTTGAAATTTATTTTACTAAACGTGTTAGCTCTTTTAACGGGAAGCTCTCAACTACTTTCGGCGGTTGACCATCCTCCTACACAAAGGATGCAAACAAACAGTACGTCAACCGTTACGGTTGGCCAACCTACAGCGGAAAAAACGCTGATCTTAACATCTTCGGGCGGATCCTTTATAGACCTGGATATTAAAAACTCCATTGTTTTCGGAGTCGACCTGTTCTCTAAAAAGTTTGTGCCTGCTAACCATACTTATAAAATAACTATCGATTTAAAGCAATGGGACAAGAATAACATCCTTACTCAAACCCCCTATACACTCACGGTTAATTATGTTCCTTTTGATACAGCTGCCTATAAAGTACGGAACATTATTTATTTTAAAAACGCTTATAAGTTTACTTACAAAATTACAAGCATTACCCAAGATGGTTTAGCGGTAAATGATTTACCCGAACACTTGTATGTAGACGGAGAAACTTACGCTTTCAGGAATTATGATTTTACACCGCAGGTAAATACACCGCCTGTAGTACAAGCCATATCACCTGTAAACAGCCCTAGCCAGGTACTTGATTTGGATTGCGATGGTGCGCCCGATGAAATAAAAATTAATTGGAGCCAGGTAACAGGGGCAGAAGAATACCAATTGGAATGGACTTTTGTAAATAACTATTATGCGCCAACGCCAAGTACTACCCTGTTAACTTATAATACAAATCTTTCGCAGCTTGCTTATGATTTTAAAGGAAACTGCACGCGAATAACAACCGATAAAAACTTTTATAACATTACCCTTGCTTTCGACCATGGCTATATTGCTTACAGGGTAAGGGCTGTAGGTAAAGATATGGCTACCGGCCGTTCAGTATTCGGTGCATGGAGCATTCCAAATTCACAGGGATACCTGGGCTCTGTTTCTACCTATTACTATGTAAGTACTCCCCATGAAATAAAGAAGAACTGGCAATACAATGCCACCTTTGCCGAAGAAGGAAAAAAGAAAGAAGTGGTAAGTTATTTTGACGGGAGCTTAAGAAACAGGCAAACCGTTACAAGATCGAACAGTGATGTAACGACTATAGTTGGCGAAAATATTTATGACTACCAAGGAAGACCTGCGGTTTCAGTACTGCCTGTTCCGGTATACAACAACATTTGCACAGGAAATTACACGGATAATACAGCCATTAAATATTATAAAAATTTTAATACGGACGATACATTAAAAGAATATTCGCAAAATGATTTTGACAGTGATAATTCGTCCGCCGATTCCTGTCATCCTTTAATAACACCAATGTCAATCAACAGCGGTGCATCAAAATATTATTCACCCGGCAACCCCGATAAAGATTTTCAGCAGGCCTTTGTACCTGATGCGCATAAATATCCTTTTACACAAGTGGAATATACTCCCGATAATACCGGCAGG
>JBBRHI010000355.1:0-3997 GCA_038222995.1 Bacteroidia bacterium
GAAGAGAATCAGCTGAGTATAAAAAATTATTAAACAGTTACGGAATAGAATAAATTAAGAAGTTAGAAATCAGACTTTAGATGTGAGAGCAATCTTAAATCTTAAATCTTAAATCTCAAATCAAAGAATGAGTGATTTATTAAATCAAGTAAATGAAAAATTAAAAGTCAACTTTGCAGACAGTATTGTGTCGGCTGAATTACTTTATGATTTCCCTGTGTTTACGATCAAAACAGATGCGATCCATGAGGTGCTTAAATTTTTGAAAGAAGATGAAGAGTTAAATTTTCATTTTTTGACAGACCTCACAGGAATTCAAACAGCTGATGAAAAGCAATTAGCAGTTGTATATCATTTACATAACATGCCTAAGAATTTACGCATCCGCTTAAAAACATTTATGGATATCAACAAGCCGGAAGTAGCTACAGCTACTGACCTTTGGCCTGCGGCTAATTGGATGGAACGTGAGACCTATGATTTTTTTGGCGTGAGGTTTAAAGGTCATCCCAATTTAAAACGAATTTTAAATATGGATGAAATGGATATTTTTCCGATGAGAAAAGAATATCCTTTAGAAGATCAGGAGCGAACGGATAAGGATAACAGCATGTTTGGAAGATAAGAAATTAGAAATCAGATGTGAGATATGAGAGCTTTCTCTTAAATCTCAGGTCTCAAATCTCAAAATCAGAAATGAGTAAACAAGAACATACAAATACGGTTAACAAAGAGGTTTTTGAAGAGAAAGAATATTCTACTCTTAACCTTGGGCCTACACACCCTGCTACACACGGTATTTTTCAGAATGTATTAAAAATGGACGGTGAAATTATTCATGAAGCCACTCCAACGATAGGTTATATTCACCGTGCCTTCGAAAAGCTAGCTGAACGCAGACCTTACGCACAAATTACTCCTATTACCGATCGTTTAAATTATTGCTCATCACCCATCAACAACATGGGTTGGTACATGACGGTAGAAAAATTATTGGGAGCTAAAATTCCGAAGCGTGCAGAATACCACCGTGTGATCATTATGGAATTATCTCGTATTGCCGATCACATTATTTGTAATTCTGTTATTGGCGTTGATACCGGCGCTATGACAGGCTTCTTATATATTTTTCAATGGAGAGAAAAAATCTATGAAATTTTTGAAGAGATCTGCGGAGCACGTCTAACAACAAATATTGGCCGCATTGGCGGTTTTGACAGTGAATGGAAAAAATCGACCTGGGATAAGATTGACACGTTCTTAAAAGAATTTCCTAAAGGCTTGCAAGAGTTTGCAAACTTACTGGAACGTAATAAAATATTTATGGACCGCACCATTAACTGCGGACCTATTAGTGCCGAAAGAGCATTGGCATACAGTTTTGCAGGGCCTAACTTACGTGCAGCCGGAGTTGATTATGATGTACGTGTCATGAACCCGTATTCTTCTTACGAAGATTTTACATTTACAATTCCTGTAGGAACCCAAGGTGATACATATGATCGTTTTATGGTTCGCCAGCACGAAATGTGGCAATCGTTAAGCATTATTGAACAGGCTATTAAAAAAATGCCGGAAGGCCCGATGCATGCCGATCTTCCTGATTTTTTCCTTCCACCAAAAGAACAAGTGTATAATAATATGGAAGCATTGATCTATCACTTTAAAATTGTGATGGGAGAAACGGATATTCCGGTTGGAGAAGTATACCATTGTGTAGAAGGCGGTAACGGGGAGCTGGGATTTTATTTGATCAGCGATGGCGGAAGAACGCCGTTCCGCTTGCATTTCCGCAGGCCATGCTTTATTTACTACCAGGCGTATTCTGAAATGGTAAAAGGAATTATGTTAAGTGATGCGATCTTAACCATGAGTAGTATGAATGTTATTGCAGGAGAATTAGACGCTTAAATTTGAATTATAATTAGATTGAATTAATTGATATGAGTAGTTCACAAGTACACGGAGCACAACCATTTGACAAAGCTAAACGCGCTGAAACAGCTTTCAGTGAAGAGGCCATGAAAACAGTGCAAACCATTATTTCGCATTATCCTGCTGAAAAAATTAAATCAGCTTTATTGCCTGTGTTGCACGTGGCGCAAGCGGAGTTTGGCGGTTGGTTAAGCCCTGAGACAATGGATTATGTTGCCTCTGTTTTAAAAATACGTCCGGTAGAAGTGTTTGAAGTAGCATCTTTTTACACCATGTATAATTTAAAACCGGTTGGTAAATGTGTGTTGGAAGTTTGCCAAACAAGTTCATGCTGGTTAAACGGTGCAGAAGACATTGTAAAATACATTGAGAAAAAATTAAATATACACGTTGGCGAAACAACCAAAGACGGAATGTTTACTTTAAAAGTAGCGGAGTGCTTAGGTTCTTGCGGAACCGCACCAATGCTGCAATGCGGAGCAAGCTTCCACGAAAATTTAACGTACGATAAAGTAGATTCTATTTTGGAAACTTACAGAGCAGAAGGTAAATTAAGAAGTTATACGGATTTAGATTATAAAAACACTTTGTAAATTATTGTCACTCTGAGCGGAGTCGAAGAGTAAAAGAATTTAATATGGGAAGAAAATTATTAATACACAACGAGAAAGTACAGGGTATTCATACGCTGGAAGTGTATCGTGCACATGGTGGTTATGCTTCTGTAGAGAAAGCATTAAAAACAATGCAGCCTGACCAGGTTACTGACGAAGTAAAAAAATCAGGCTTAAGAGGTCGTGGTGGTGCAGGTTTTCCAACCGGCATGAAATGGAGTTTTTTAGCAAAGCCGGAAGGTGTTGCACGTTATTTGGTATGTAATGCTGATGAATCGGAGCCGGGCACATTTAAAGACCGTTATTTAATGGAGAAAATTCCTCATGCATTAATTGAAGGAATGATCACCTCTTCTTATGCATTAGGCGCCAAAACATCTTACATCTACATTCGCGGCGAATATTTTTATGTGGCCCGTATTGTTGAAGCTGCCATTGCTGAAGCTTATGCGGCAGGTTGGTTAGGAAAAAATATTTTAGGAACTGATTTCTCTCACGACTGCTACGTACAAGTTGGTGGTGGCGCCTACATTTGCGGTGAAGAAACAGCATTGCTCGAATCATTGGAAGGTAAACGCGGTAATCCGCGTATTAAGCCGCCATTCCCTGCTGTGGCGGGCTTATGGGGCTGCCCCACGGTTGTAAATAATGTTGAAACCATTGCAGCGGTTGTACCTATTATTAATATGGGCGGTGAAGAATACGCTAAGATCGGTGTAGGGAAATCAACCGGAACAAAATTAATTTCAGCATCAGGACATATTAATAAACCGGGCGTTTACGAAATAGAGTTAGGAATTACCGTTGAAGATTTTATATATAGTGATGAATATTGCGGAGGCATTCGTAACGGAAAAAAATTAAAAGCTGTGGTAGCAGGTGGTTCATCTGTTCCTATTTTACCGACCGAATTAATTTTAAAAACAGCAAAAGGCGAACCGCGTTTAATGACTTACGAAAGTTTGGCAGACGGTGGCTTTATAACAGGTACTATGCTGGGTTCAGGCGGTTTTATTGCTATGGACGAAGATACAAGTATTGTAAAAAATTTATTTACGTTCACACGTTTCTATCATCATGAGTCTTGCGGACAATGTTCGCCTTGCCGTGAAGGAACCGGTTGGATGGAAAAAATAGTTCAGAAATTTTTGAACGGAACAGCTAATGAAAGTGATGTTGATTTGTTGTGGGATATACAAAGTAAAATTGAAGGAAAAACAATTTGTCCTTTAGGAGAAGCTGCTGCATGGCCTGTAGCTGCTGCAATTCGCCACTTTAAACAAGAATTTATTGATATCGCACAAAAGAAAAAATTTGTGGATGTAAGTCATTATAACAGATTAAATTTAGTAAAAGCATAGTGTTAGCTCCCATCATTATAAATAATATTACTCAAATAAAAGCCATTTGTGAAGAGCATAAGGTAAAGGAATTATATGTGTTTGGCT
>JBBRHI010000356.1:0-3992 GCA_038222995.1 Bacteroidia bacterium
GAACAATAAAAAAATGTTCTTACGCAAGCAAGAACATTTTTTGATCCTGTTATATGTATGTTAAACGATAGGTGGAGGCATGGAATTAAATAAACCCGACAACTCGGCTTGTGTTTCAGCCGCCTGCCAGGCCGCCATACCTTGTTTCCATACTTGGCTTTGTTTATTAAATTGCCCCGAAGATGCCATGCCTTGTAGTTGTTGCATATTAAACGGCCCCGTTTGCGCCCCGTTTACCGCTACAAAATACTGAACAATAGGTGGTGGCGGCGGCATATTAGTACCGGTATTGCCGTTAAATTGTTGATTTTGAAACGCGTTGCCCATTTGCCCCATCATTCCAATGCCCATGCCTGCGCCTAAACCTGCACCCATCATGCCTCCGTTAGGATTATTGGCGGCATCCTGCATAGCGTTAGCTGCCTGAAACTGGGTGTAAGCGCCTAAATTACCGATAATGCCCATGCTGCTTCTTTTATCAAGAGCGGCTTCTACTTCAGGAGGTAAGGATACGTTTTCAATTAAAAATTTAGTAAGGTTCAAGCCCATTTCGTTGAACTCGGGTTTAATTTTATCGGTGATCAGTTTGGATACTTCATCGTAATTAGAAGCAAGGTCCAATACAGGGATCTTACTTTCCGCAACAGCGTCCATACCGCGTGAAACGGCAATGTTACGGAGCTGCTCATTAATTTTTTCAACCGTAAATTCAGAATCTGTACCTGCAATTTCTTTTAAGAATAACGCGGCATCAATAACCCTAATTGCATAAGACCCAAATGCCCTTAAACGTACAGGGCCAAACTCGGCATCCCTTAACATTATCGGGTTTTTAGTACCCCATTTTTGATTTGTGAATTGTTTGGTGCTTACAAAAAACACATCTGCTTTAAAGGGACTGTTGAAACCGAATTTCCAACCTTTTAAGGTCGATAAAATAGGCATATTCTGAGTGCTTAAGGTATACATGCCCGGTTGAAAGACATCGGTTATTTTACCTTCGTTCATAAACACTGCTACCTGGCTTTCGCGAACGGTAAGCTGTGCGCCCATTTTAATTTCGTTTTGGTAACGGGGGAACTTATAAATAATTGTATCGTTACTGCTGTCTGTCCAATCAATAATATCTATGAACTCGCCTTTTAGTTTATCAAATAATCCCATGTTGTAATGTATTTAATTTTATACTAATGTAAGTAATTTTGAAATTACTATCTACAAAAAATAATCAAACTTTATCAAAAATTTAAAGTCTTGTACCTGCTTATCAATAATATAATATCCATCTTTGCGAACCATGGATCGGGCAACACACATACTGGTTATAGGCGGCGGAGCGTCAGGTTTTTTTGCGGCTATTAATGCGGCCGTTAATTTTCCGGAAGCAAAGGTTATTATTCTTGAAAAAACAAATAAAGTATTATCTAAAGTGCGTGTATCGGGCGGAGGACGCTGTAATGTGACGCACCACTGTGTTGATAATACTGAATTGATCAAAAATTACCCGCGCGGAGAAAAAGAATTGCGCCAAGTATTTTCTCAGTTTACAGTAACCGATACGGTCGACTGGTTTGTCAAACGCGGCGTAAAACTTAAAACAGAATCAGACGGGAGGATGTTTCCTGAAAGCAACAGCAGCGAAACCATTATTAATTGTTTTTTATCGGAGGCGCAAAAATATAATATCGATATAAAACTAAGTGAAGAAGTTTTATCGGTTACTAAAACGGATATCGGTAAATTAAGTGTTTTAACTACTAAGCAACCGGTTTTAGCGGATGCTGTTATTTGCAGTATAGGAGGGCATCATCAACTAAAAAATTATTCGTTCTTAAAGCAATGCGGGCATACCATTGACGAGCTTATCCCAAGTTTATTTACGTTGAACCTTCCTCAGAGTAATATTAAAGAACTTATGGGGCTGAGTGTAAAATCCGGTACGGTTAAAGTTACGGGCACCAAGCATCAGTACACAGGCCCTGTGCTTATAACACATTGGGGCTTAAGCGGACCGGCAGTATTAAAATTATCTGCTTTTGCCGCGTATGATTTTTTTAAATTAAATTACCACGCGGGTATTTCCATTAACTGGACCGGTTTTTTAAATGAAGAAGAAATAAAACAAGAACTGAATAAGTATACTGTATCTAAAGCTTTAATAGTAAACGTCGCTTTATTTGAGATCCCGAAACGGTTATGGGAATACTTATTAATAAGAGCAGAACTAAATGTAAGTAAACCGTGGATAGAGCTCGGCAAAAAACAATTGAATAAACTGGTGCAGGTATTAATGAACGATACGTACGATATGCAAGGCAAAACAACTTTTAAAGAAGAATTTGTAACCGCCGGAGGCATTAATTTAAAAGAGATCAATTTTAAAACGATGGAAAGTAAGTTAGTCCCTCATTTGTTTTTTTGCGGAGAAGTGATTAACATCGACGGTATAACGGGAGGCTTTAATTTTCAGAATGCCTGGAGCACGGCATGGATAGCGGCAAGGAATGTGTTACCGGCCCCTGTAAAAATATAGGTAAACTGTTTTGTTACCTTTATCATCATACTCATACAAACATTGATAGATCATCGTTCCTATCCTGTCATAGGCTTTTTCACTTACGCGGTGCTCGTTGGCATCGTATTCGTAATGGCGTGTTATGGATAAACTGTCCGATTCAAATTCCTCCTCTTTTGTAAGGAGCTTTTTTTCATTATAATAATATAGTGTTTTTTTATTCTTTGTTTTTGCCGCATTTGTTTCTATGCTCTTTTCCAACAGGCCCTGCTTATTATAGGTATTAGTTAGTTCCTTATCATATTTATAGACATGATCAATATCTATTTCTTTTGCAATGTGTTTGTTATCGGCAGTATAAGTATAAGTGCATTTTGAATCCGGCCTTACAACAGAAGATCTGTATACATCACGCTCTATCAACTTTTCTTCTTTATACTTATAAACATACGTTCCCGTAAGATTGCCATTAACATATACTTTAGTGGTGATCGTATCTTTCGAATGACTTTTTATATTTTCGGAACTGTATACTTCTTTGTCTTCATGATCAGGAAAATAATCTGAATATTCTTTTTTCTCTACCAGTCGGTTATCCTTGTCATATTTTTTTAATACCAGTTTTTTATGTCCCAGTAAAGTACTGATCGATTTTACGACGCTACCGTCTTTGTAATAATTTATTGAGTAATTATCATTCTCGGCAATTGATTTTTCAATGATTAATTTATTATCGGTATTATATTCATAACATGTGATAGACGTTAAAGCAACCCCGGGTGTTTTATATTTGGGGTTATATAAAAAATAGTTGGCGTTCAGTTCAGTCTTTAATTTATCAAGTGTATTCTGTATCGTATCTATAGGTATTACCTGTGAGCTTAGCGATGCTGAGTAGATAAATAAAATAAGCAGTATTATTATTTTTTTCATGGTCTGCGGTAACGTTAACTAAACCGGATCGCTTTAACGGGAGTAATTTTATTAAGGATTAATGTCGGTAAAAACATCATTAATAAACACACGCTCACTGTTCCAAGATTAATTAAGAGGATATGCATCAGTGATATATTTACAGGCACATAATCTAAATAATAGGTAGCGGAATTAAGGGTTGCAAATTTAAATTGCAATTGCAGCAGGCATAAGCCTATTCCTGCAATATTACCGTAAAGTAAGCCTTTACCCAGTAGCTGAAGCGATACATAAAAAAACACTTTACGTACATTAGCGTTTGCCAAGCCCAATGCTTTTAAAATACCTACCATATTAGTGCGTTCCAGTATTAAGATCAATAAAGCGGAGATCATATTAATGGCGGCTACCAATATCATTAAGGTGATAATAATAACGGCATTTACATCTATCATTTCGAGCCAGCTGAAAATAGCGCTTTGCATTTGTTTTACGTTGGTTACATTTAAGTCGTAGCCTACTTTATCGTTTAGTTCTTCCTGCGTTTTTTCAAGCAGTTTAA
>JBBRHI010000357.1:0-3991 GCA_038222995.1 Bacteroidia bacterium
TCCAGGTTGAAAACACTCCGAAAATAAAAACTGCGGCAATCCGCAATAGCCATTTGTAAATGGTTTTATGGTTGGTTAAAGGGATTATTTTTTCCTCTTCCTTAATTTTATCTTGGATAGAGGTCCATGCATTCGCTTTATTAATTATTATGTTTTGGTTTAATTTTCCGGTTAACTTCCATGTTTCCTGTATTTCTTCAAATAATACCTTATTCGCATAATCGCGATTTATCCATTGAGTGACCACTGCCTTGTCTTCCTCAGTGGCTTCTTCATTAAGATATTTAGCTATTAAATCCCAGTTTTCCATTTGTTTATTCATTAATAGGTCGTTTGACAAGTCATTTACCCTATCCACTATTAATATTTATAAATAATAACCAGTGTAACGCAATAATAGTGCTTTTAATAAAGGGAGCAAGTTGTTCATGCATTATTTTTAAGGCTTTTCCCATATTGCTTTCAACCGTTTTTATTGAAATATCGAGTTGCTCAGCAATTTCTCTATTTTTTAATCCGCTAAACCGGCTCAAGTTAAAGATTAATCTCATGTTTTCGGACATCTTTTCCAGGCCCAAATTTATGGCGTTATTTAATTCCTTTTCTTTAATGCCTTCTTCAACGTTATTAAACGATTGTTGAGTGACTGCTTTTAATTCATCGGTTAGGTTGCTTTTTCTTTTCCGGTTTCGCAAATAATCCAAGGCTCTAAATACAACCGCTTTATATAAATAGGCTTTAAAGGAAGTATTTATTTCAAGTTCATTTCTTCTTAGCCACACTTTCACAAAAACATCCTGAACTATGTCTTGTGCTGCATCCGGATCGTTTACAACGGGCAAAACAATCCTACACAACTCATCATAATAAAGGTTGAACAAGTCATTAAATTCTTTTTCGGTACGAATTTTTAGAAACATTTGAATTAATAGTAAAAATACAAAACCGGTTCAACACAAAAACACAAGTAGTATGAAATCATTACCTCTAAATTAGAACTTTTACTTGTTTTGACGGTATTAAAATAGAAAAATCATACTTAATGCCGCCTATAAAGTAGTTCCGATAAATTTTTTATAAAATAAATTAAATAATTTTTAATGGAATAAATATTCTGTTATATTTGCATTGTGAAACTGAAAGATCCCGATAAAATACAAATAATCTATACTGCCACATTAAAGTTGGTAAAGAACAATGGTTTAACAGGGCTTAACATGGCTGCTATAGGAAAAGAAGCGAAGTTGGGTATGGGAACGGTGTATGTTTATTTTAAGAGTAAAGAGGAGCTGATTAACTCTTTGTTTAAACGGTTAAAGGGTTTAAATACCAACCGTATCTATTCTGTTATTAAACCAAATGCTCCTTTTAAAGTTAACATGAAAGAGCTGTATGATAATTACATAAAAAACCGAATAGATTATTTTGAGGAGCATTTTTTTGTGGAACAATGCTCCAATTCCCATTTCTTAGACCCTGAATCAAGAAAGCTTGATGAGGCGGCATTCCACGGTGTATATGCATTGTTAGACAGAGGCAAAAAAGAGTTATTGATAAAGGAATTAGATAATGCCCTAATAACCTCTCACATGATGGGTAGCGCCAATGAAATAGTAACCATGTGTATGAAAACAAATACTAAAATCAACAAATCCTTTCTGGACCAAGCGTTCACACTTTGTTGGGATAGCATAAAACGATAATTTTTTTATTTTAAATTGAATAAATATTCCATAATAAACCAATAAAACCAACAACACATGAAAACAGTTATCATCACAGGATCTTCGAGCGGCATAGGAAAAGCAGCGGTATTAGCATTTGCGAAAGCAGGTTGGAATGTAGCCGCCACTATGCGTCATCCCGAAAAAGAAAACGACTTTAAAGCCTATAAAAACGTAAAACTATATCCGCTCGATGTAACGAATACATCAAGTATTCAGGAAACTCTGGCATCGGTAAAAAAAGAGTTTAAAACCATTGATGCAGTAGTAAACAACGCCGGCTTTGGAGTTGACGGTATTTTTGAAAGTATGAGCGATGAAGTTATTGAAAAACAATTCAACACAAATGTATTTGGATTGATGCGTGTTACCAGGGAAAGCATTAAAATAATGCGGGAACAAAAAAACGGCATTATAATTCAAATTGCTTCGATGGGCGGGCGGCTTGCTTTTCCGGCTTATAGTATTTATCATGGCACTAAATGGGCGGTTGAAGGGTTTACGGAGGCTTTACAATATGAAGTAGCCCCCTTTAATATTCGTTTAAAACTGATTGAACCGGGCGCTATTAAAACGGAGTTTTATGGCAGGAGCCGCCAATTTGTAAAGCCTGATTACACAACAGACTATGATGCATTTATGCAAAAGGTGGAAAACGTATCGATGGATGCGGGGGCAAAAGGAGAAGACCCTGCTGTTGTTGCAGATACTATTTTAAAAGCAGCGATAGACGGCAGTAAAAAACTAAGGTACCCTGTGGGAAAACCGGCACCCATGCTTTTAAAATTAAGGAAGTTGTTATCCGATCCTATTTGGTTTGGCATTGTTAGAAGCAGCTATAAATTAAAGTAAGAACTCTTGCATCAAAGAAAAATGAGCGAAACAAATCCTTACAGAAAAGCAAATATTTTTAATGAGGAAGAATATCAATCCATAATAATTCGTCTTGAATCCTTATCGAATTCTTCAGAAAAGCAATGGGGAACATTAACGCTTCCGGAGATGCTTGAACACTGTACCTTACAATTAAAAATGGCTTTGTTTGAAATACAAGGCACTAAAAAGGAAGGCCTCTTTATTTTAAGAATCGGTTTCGGAAAATGGTTGGGCTTGTATGGTCCAAGGTGGAAAAAAGGGAGTATCACCCCTACGCAAATGAACATTAAAAAACAGAAACCGGTTATTAAAAATTTCAGCGAGGAACGAAAGCAATTAGTAAACTATTTGCAAATGGTACATCATAAAAATAACTTTCAAGAACATCCCATTTTTGGAAATCTAAACAAAAAAGATTGGGGCCGATTGATTTGGAAACATTTAGATCATCACTTACGACAATTTGGAGGTTGATATGAAAATTTTACCGAAGTAATTTTTTCCTAAGCTAAATATTAATGTACTTTTATACTGTAATTATGTTAACTGGTTATGTTATATGATGCCCCCAAATTCCCTGATATTACTTAGAGGCTTGCCCGGTAGCGGTAAAACAACGTTAGCGAAACTGCTGAGCGAGGAAGGAAAATATCCTTACTACTCGGTAGATGATTACTTTACCGATACAAAAACATGCAACTATAATTTCGATTTTAAGAACAACCATTTGGCGTATAAGCAATGTGAAGAACATACCAAAGCGGCCATGAAAAAATTAGTGCCTAAAATTATAGTGCACAATACCTTTACGATGGATTGGGAACTGGAAACCTATTTTAAATTAGCTGCAGAGTTTATGTATACGATATTTGTAGCCACAGTAGAACGATACCATGAACACAGTAATATACATGAGGTAAGCAATGAGCAGCTTCAAAAAATGGCCGAGAAATATAAAGTAAAACTTTTGTAAATAAAAAACCCCTTCGCTCTTAAGCGAAGGGGTTTTTAGTGCGTTGCGGTATAATTATTTTTTCGGCATTTTATCTTTCGGTATCAAATATACCACCGATAAGTCAAAATAGTTAAGCGGGTTTTGAGGAAAATTACGAACGTTTAATTGCTCAAGGCTATAATTTTCATCATAAAATATTGGCATAAACGGCGCCTCATCCAGCACTACTTGTTCAGCTTGTGATAATAAGCCGTAACGTTTTGCTTTGTCGGGCTCAATGAATGACGCTGCGAATAATGAATCAAAACGGGCATTTTTAAAGCGGAAATAGTTAATGAATGATTTTTCTGTAGCGCCTGCAGGAACGTGCTTTCCATAAAATAAAGTTAAGAACGTTTCAGGATCGGGGTAATCGGCAAACCAAGCAAAACGAAAG
>JBBRHI010000358.1:0-3986 GCA_038222995.1 Bacteroidia bacterium
CTTCCCCTGCGCAGAGGCTCTGCTAATTTTACTTGCAAAAATTCTTTATATTTTTTTTGAAAGCGTAAGCCGGCATAACATTTCCCGGAATACGCTCCTTTTTTTACAGAGGTATCGTTACTTAAAGGTTCCTGGTAAAAATCAACACTCGCAATTTGTTGCCATGGAATTGCTTGTTTGATACTTCCCGATTTTTTACGGTAATTTTCGAAACTTCCGTTCGGTACAATATTTTTTTGCACTTCAATAGGCTGTTGCGCTATTAAATTAAAGTGTAACCCAAAACCAAGAAGTATATAAACAACTAATTGTTTCATTTTTCGCAAAAATAGGTTTTAAGGCTTAATAGATAACTATTTGTTATAAACACCTAAAAGTACCGGTTTAAAGATGTAATAGTAAAGGTAAAATCTTATAAATTCGAATTTTGTTAAATAAAACGCGGTTTTTATTTGTCATAATAAAAAAAAGTGTATATTTGCAATCCAAAATAAAAAACAGAATTTAATATTTAGTATAATGGCAAACCATAAGTCAGCAATAAAAAGAATCAGATCAAACAATGCAAAACGTTTACAAAACCGTTATTTTGCAAAAACTACCCGTAACGCCGTAAAAAAATTACGTGATAGTGATAATAAAAAAGACGCTTCAGCTTTACTGCCTAAAGTTGTAGCTATGTTAGATAAATTAGCAAAGAAAAACGTTATCCATAAAAACAAAGCATCTAACTTAAAGTCTAAGCTGACTAAAAAAGTAAATGCTATTGCGAAATAGTAAATAATTACGATAATCTTACAAAAATCCCATTCGTTAGTGACGAATGGGATTTTTTTTTACTTTTTATGCCAAATTAATTAGGCTTTAATTAATAAATTTATAATTTTGTCGAAAAAACTATATAACCTTTAAAATATGAATACTAAAACTCTACGAAATTTAACACTTGCTGTCGGAGCTACTGCATTATTAGTTGGATGCAATGGTTTAGGGAAAATGATCAAAAAACAAAAGACCATTACCTATGATGTAAAACCTAATCCATTAGAAATGCATGGAGATAGCATTGTATTTACTGTAAGCGGTAAATATCCTGCTAAAGTTTTTGCAAAAAAAGCCACAGTTACTGTTACTCCTGTAGTTAAATATTCAGGCGGTGAAAAAGCAATGAAACCGGTTATCTTAGTTGGAGAAAAAGCTACAGGGTCAGGACAAAAAATAGGATATTCAACAGGCGGTACTTTCAGCTATACTACTGAAAAATTTGCTTATGAGCCGGGTATGAAGGTTGCTAAAGTTGAATTACGCGCGCAAGGTGCCGTTAAGAAAAAAACGAAGGATTTTATGCCTGTTGAAATTGCAGACGGTACAATCATCACTCCTTTATTGGTTCGTAACGACGAAAAAGGAATTTATGCAAAAGATGCTTTTGTAAAAACAACTCCTGTTAACCAGACAGCTAACATTTATTATCTAATTAATAAATCGGATGTAAGGTCTTCTGAATTAAAAAGTGATGAGATGAAAAATCTTCAAACTTTTATCAATACTAACATTAACAGTCAGTGGTATGAGTTTAAAGACATCAGCGTATCAGCTTATGCTTCTCCGGACGGTGAACTTAGCCTGAATGAGCATTTAGCTGAACAACGTGCTAAAACAGGTTCAAACGCGTTAATGGGTGAATTCAAAAAGAATAAAAACAAAGATCAGGTATTCGGTAAAAACGAAGCTAACTATAAAACTAAAGTAACTGCTGAAGACTGGGACGGTTTCCAAACCTTAATGCAGGCTTCTACAATAGCTGATAAAGATTTAATTTTACGCGTTTTAACTATGTACAAAGACGGTGACCAACGTGAAAAAGAAATTAAAAATTTATCTAAAACATATACTGAAGTTGCAGAGAAAATTTTACCGAAATTACGTCGTTCAGTGTTAACAGTTAACGTTGATAAAAAATCACGTACCGACGAAATGATCACTAAATTATCTACTACTTATCCTGACAGTTTATCTGTTGAAGAATTATTATATGCAGGTACTTTAACCAATGACATTAATACTAAAGTTCAGATTTACCAAGCTGCAGAAAAAAAATACGGCAGCGACTGGAGAACATCAAACAACTTAGGTGTTGCATTATTAATGCAAAATAAAGTAACTGAAGCGGGTGATGCTTTCTCTCGTGCTGAAAAAACTGCTAACGGAAACCCTATTGTAATGAATGATTTAGGAATTATTGCTGCAAAAGCCGGCGACCGTAAAAAAGCAATGGAATATTATGACAAAGCTTCAAGCGCAGGTAAAGAAGTAAACTACAACAAAGGTATCCTGAATGTACGCGACGGTAAATACTCTGATGCTGTTTCTAACTTTGGAGATTACAAAGGCTTTAACAAAGCATTAGCTGAATTATTAAACGGTAATTCAGGCGCTGTAGCAAGCACAATTGATGCAAGCACTGAAAAAGATATGGCTATGTCATATTATTTAAAAGCTGTTGCTGCTGCACGTTCTAATAATGCTGCTGAAGTTAACAACAATCTTAAAACAGCTATCGAAAAAGACGGTTCATTAAAAGCAGCCGCTAAAGATGATGCTGAATTTATTAAATCTCGCGATAACGCAGAGTTCAAAGCAATGGTAAACTAATTATACTTTTTATGAGAAGCCTCCCGCCGTAATAGGCGGGAGGCTTTTTTTATGCCCGAAAATAAAAAAGTAATCTTAAAATAAGGTATATTTAAAACGTTAATGATTTTAATAGTATCCGACAAATAAATGGCTAAAGTAATTCCGTTTAGAGCAATTCGTCCCCAGAATGATAAAGTTCACTTAGTAGCTTCGCGCTCCGTTGACGGATATAACAGCGCTGAGCTGAGAGACAAGCTGGCAGGGAATCCCTACTCTTTTCTACATGTTATTAATCCTGATTTTGAAGATGGCATTAAAACAAAACCGGGCTCAAAAGAAAGATTATTAAAAGTAAAAGATCATTTTAAAAAGTTTGTCAGAGAAAAAATTTTCCTGCGAGACGAAGCTCCTTGTTATTACTTATACCGGCAAATTAAAGAAGCGAATGAATTTACGGGGATCATTGCCTGTACAAGCATTGATGATTACATGAACGGCGTCATTAAAGTACATGAACAAACCTTAACGGAACGCGAAGAAAAATTAAAAGATTATTTAGATATATGTGAATTTAATGCCGAACCCGTATTATTTTGCTATCCCAACGATAAAGTAATAGATGAACTGTCTGATGAGATAAGCCATATAAGACCTGATTACGATTTTAGCACCACAGATAAAGTAAGGCATACGGTTTGGATCATCAGCAGCCGTAAAACCGTTAAGCAAATTGCAGAACGCTTTAATTTAATTCCTAATATTTATATTGCCGACGGCCATCACCGCTCTGCTTCGGCTACTCTGCTTGGTAAATTGAGGAGAAGTACCCGTAAATCATACACCGGTGAAGAAGCATTTAATTATTACTTAGGTGTATTTTTTCCTGAAACGCATTTGAAGATCTATGAGTATAACCGCGTTGTAAAAGACCTTAACGGTTTATCGGTTAACCAACTGATGTATAATTTAAAAACAAATTTTGTTATTACTGAAGTTGAAGAAACCAATTTTAAACCAAAACATAAGCATGAAATAGCAATGTATATTGATTATAAATGGTATTCATTAAAAGCAAAAGAAACTATTTATAACTCAAAAGACCCTATTGGCAGCCTGGATGCCGATATTTTGACGAAATATATTTTGTCTCCTATTTTAGATATTCATGATCTGAAAACGGATAAGCGTATTGGCTTTGTGCCCGGCGTTAAAGGAAGTATTGCTTTAAAAAAACAGGTTGATGAAGGAAAGGCTGCCATAGCCTTTGGCTTGTACCCCGTAACCATGGAGCAGTTAAAGTGGATAGCTGATACTAATACTATTATGCCGCCAAAATCAACTTGGGTAGA
>JBBRHI010000359.1:0-3984 GCA_038222995.1 Bacteroidia bacterium
GTGCAAAATATGAAAGCGTTAATTTAGAGGCTCATGAGCTCGAACAACAGCTAACCGAAGACGAGCGTAAACAAAATTTAATGAGCCAAGGTTGGTATGCTCAAAAGGCTTTGATGCCATTCGAAAGCGCCATGAAAATAAGCGAAAAGCAAATTGATTTATTGCTTTTAAATTACGGTTTGAAGCAACTTAACAGGAACTTTCATTTAAAACATTTTCTATTTTGGAACAAACTGCTTAATTAGTGAGCATTATATTTAAAAGAAAGAAAAAACCACTATTTATAGTGATTCAAATTGCCGGATAATCTGTAGTTTAGCAGCCAATTTTAAATGCTCCCTAACCCTTAATTTTATGAAAAAACATATTCTTGTCTTTCTGATGAGTATTAGCTTATATGCCGTTTCGCAAAGTATTCCCATTACCTGGAATCCGGAATCCAAAGCAAAAAATGGCATGGTACCTAATAAGGCGCTAGGTGAACTCAATAACGAATTATATATTTTAAAGGATCAGTACAGCTCCAAGGGCGTTCATCATTACCTGTCTTTAGAGACTTATTCGTTACCGGATCTCCTCCTAACAAATTCATCGAAGTTTAAAATACCCTATATTAAAGGGCGTGGAAAAGCCAGACTGATTAACATGTATATAGCAGGAGAAAATCTTATTCTCTTTTTCGATCATACAAAAGTAAAAATGTCTAAACCTCGCGCAAAATTTCGGAAAATAGACTATAAATGTTTCGGTGTTATGCTGGATAAAAAAGGGGAAGCATTAGGGGAGCCGATTCTATTATACGATGAATTATGGGAGCTCAAAGCGGATGATGACGACAGTAGATTAACCTGTAATGTAACCTTAAGCATTGATTCCACTACATTCTTTTTATATTCCGGTAATGTTAAAAACGGGAAACTGGCAGGGAAATTACTTGACGAAAAATTAAATATGCTCTCTACCTATAAATTGGATCTTCCTTTTACAAGGTCTTTTTCTTTATCCAACCTGATGCTCGATAATAGTAAAACGCTTTACTTTACATCTAAGGAAAATACTTCTGAGCCTAAAAAGTTCATTTATAAACTTTTTGCCTTCGATTTGAAAAATAAGACTTCCAAAAGCGCACCATTGCCGGTTAAAACTGCTTTTCCGTTATCCAAACTTTATCTGAACAAACATAAAAATAAGCTTCAGGTGGCGGCTTATTTTTATGAAGGCATGAAAACCAAAACCACGGGTGGCGGAATGTTATTTTACGAATTTGATGCTTCCAATCTTGAGATTAAGACAGAGTACCAAAGTAAATTTGATGCAAACACTATTACGCAACTTAACAGTAATATGAAGTTTATAAAGACCTACATTTATGATACGAATGATAACGCTATAAACAGCCTCACAAATACAAAGATCGTCAATATGCCTAATGGCGAACTATTTGTTATATCCGAACAACTTATAAGACTAGAGTTGGGAAATACCTATGGTGAAGATTATTTTAATATGATTGTCAGCCATATTAGCTCAGCGGGAATTTCCGCAAATCCTTCTGTGATACCGAAACTTCAATCAGGAAAAACAAAATCTTACTATTCTTACATTGATGTGGTAAAAAACAATCAGTTATATCTTATCTATAATGATAATTTAAAAAATTTAGATAGTGTAGACCCTTATAATATAGATAACGGCGTGAGTCGTTTAAACGGTAGCGTTCCTGTTTTGGTAACGATTTCAAACAAAGGCATCTGGAGCAAAAAAGCATTTTTTACGGTTGATGATAAAACAGCCTACATTTATCCCAACAAGTATTATTGCAATAAATCGCATGAGATATTGATCTATGGACAATTTGAGAACAAGATAAGATTTGCCACTCTAAAACTTTAAGCCACTCAAAAATTAAAATCCAGCCTCCCTATGGATTTTTAGTTACTATTGTGGCACCTCATTCATTTGAGGCATTTTAATCTTATCCCCCTTTTTAATTCCCTCCAATACTTCAATATTTATCCCATCAGATAACCCTGTTTTGATTATTCTCTTTTCAAATTTTTGTGGAGCTGTTTCTAATTCAACGAACGGCTTTTCTTTATCAAATTGTAAAACACTTTCCGGGATAGATAATACTTTATCCTTCTTATCTAAAATAATATCGGCATTGGCACTGTAGCCTGCACGTAAAAAGGCGCTGTTATCCTTACTTATAGAGGCGCGGATCAAAAACTGAATCGCACCGGTCTCTGTTAAACCTTTTGGCGCAATATATTCTAATTTAGCCTTAAAGCTTTCCTTATCTATGGCGCCAATAGTTAATACAATATCCATTCCTTCATGCACCTTACCTACTTCACTTTCGTCTAACTTCCCTTCAAAGATCATTTCTCCCATATTGGCTACCGAACAAATAGTTGTTCCTTCATTAAACGTATTACTTTCAATGACCTGCCCTCCTTCTTTAACAGGCACATCCAACACCATGCCTGTAATGGTTGCTTTTACCAGGGTATTGGAGGTAGAGCCGCTTGATTTGGAGACCCCTTCTTTAATAATTTGTAATTGATTTTGAGAGGCATTCAATTCTTCGTTTATTGCTTTTATCTTTAGTTCCGAAACCTGGAACTCTGCTTTCGAGATAACACTCTGATCGAATAATAATTTATTACGGTCGTATTCCAGTTTTGCATTATCATAATTAATTTGAGCAGTGTTAACGCGTGTTTCTGCATTTGCCATATTAAGCATATTAGGAATGATCTTGATCTTTGCGATCACATCTCCCTGCTTTACCTGTTGACCTGCAACGATATAAAGTTTTTCAATAATGCCGCTCACCTGCGACTTCATGTTCACCTCTTTACGAGGCGTTACAGAGCCTGTTGCTACCGTCTTTTTAATGATCATCGTATCAAACGGCATAACGGTTTGGAATATAACCGGGGGCGTTTGCGACTTTTGATAAAAAAAATAAAACGTCCAAATGATTAATCCGAAAAGAAGAAGTAATAATATTATTCTTATGATTTGTTGTGCCAAAGATTTCTTTTTCATGTTTTTTTAATCTATTCGTTTATTACTCATATCAAATTAACTACTCGGTTCTTAATGCCTCTACGGGTTTTATAGAAACAGCTTTTGAAGCAGGAATAAACCCCGCAAGTCCGCCGCTCACAATTAAAACCGTTAACGCTTTTAATGCCACACTCAAATCGACGGTAGGATTAGTAAACATTTCTCCGGAGTCTCCTATAGCTGAATTTAATGCTTCCAATAATCCTATTCCTGCAAGTAACCCAAAGTAGCCTGATATAGAAGTGAGAAAAACCGTTTCAATTAAAATTTGAGAAATGATCTGCCCCGGAACTGCTCCTAATGCACGTTTCACCCCGATCTCCTTAGTTCGTTCTTTAACAACAATCAGCATAATATTACTGATCCCTATTACACCGGCCAGTAACGTTCCGGTACCTACTATCCATATTAAAATTTCTATCCCTGTAAATAACCCGTTAAGCTTATTATACTCAACAGCCATATTCCAGTGGCCTATGGCAGACAAATCATCAGGAGAAACTTTGTGCCGTTCTTTTAAAATACTCATTACTTTTTCTTCAGACACTTCTGCGGGAATGTTATCTTTCGATTTAATAGCGAACCAGCCGACAACATTTCCATAGTTAAAAGCGTTTTGAAAAGTAGTAAAAGGAATATTAATCCGTTCGGCTTGCTCTTGTCCGTCTTGCCCTCCGGCTGTGGGATTTGTAACACCAATCACTTTAAAATAAACACCGTTCACACGAATGTATTGGCCTATCGCCGCTTCATTTTTTTTAAACAATAATTCAACCACTCTCGGGCCGATGACACAGATTTTTCTTTTCTCTTTTATATCTAATTCGTTAATAAATCTTCCTTTACCGATATTTACCTGTTGTATTTTAGTTACCTGCGGATAACAGGCCTGTATGCCGCAGGCAGCCG
>JBBRHI010000360.1:0-3982 GCA_038222995.1 Bacteroidia bacterium
ATTACCGGAACACTCACTATAAGTTGTAA
This sequence comes from Bacteroidia bacterium, assembly GCA_038222995.1. GTDB lineage: Bacteria > Bacteroidota > Bacteroidia > B-17B0 > Aurantibacillaceae > UBA4416. Next base: position 30 of record JBBRHI010000360.1, read on the forward strand.
AAAAGAGTATATCTGCCAATGCACAACCCCGGGGGGAACACTTACGGCCTTTAGAACTAAAGACACCAAGAAAAAAGCGCAGCAAAAATGCGATGATTACTACAATCAAAATTATGGTATTGTATTTAATGAGACGAATTGCGCCATAAGATAAAATAAAAATAACTGAATACACGATAGCGAATTTTATAATGCTTATTATAATATACCGCGTAAAGATGAATTAAAAAGGATTTAACAAAAAAATATTTTGAATAGCTTACATTTGTAAACGGTTTAAATTTAAATTATATGAAACTGAGATCAATACTTGCTTTATCGGTTATTTTACTGATTAATATTACTATTCATGCCCAAGCGCTTACTGCTTCGCGTGCAAACGCTTACAACGAGCCGGTAAAAAATACAGCACCTGAATTACCGTTAAGTTTTGATAAAGGTTGCGCCGATAACAATGCCATGCTGGTTATTATTGATGAGGCTATAACCGCCGGAGCGCCTACTTACAATGGCGGAAATCACCTTGGTTGTTTCAGAATCTATGAAGGTGCGGCTTATAAAGTGTTATACAAATACGGATCGAAATGTAAAGATGTGAAAGGCGTATTAGAGGCCGCGCTCGAAAAAGCATACGGCGATTATACTTCTACCGAAAAAGCCTGGATCATGCGAACTGCGTTCGATTATATTTTAGGAGTACCTACTAAAACTACAAAATAGTTTTTAGTGCACTCATTCTTAATTGCAGAATCATTACGTTTACCCTAAAAGAGTTTCAAAACGTACTGCCAACGTTTGTAATTTTGCCCGTAATACAACATCCGTTACATCGCCTTTTGCATTTAATTTCGATTTCACGCCCGAAATCAAAAGACACAGATCGTCTTCCGTTTTAATACCAAGTGTTTTCATAACTAACAGCAACGACTCATGCGCTTTTTGGCCTGAGCTTGAGGCTGTAATTAAAGCAGTGGGTTTATCGGAAAATACGGTAGTTGAAACCGTCCATTCAATAGCATTCTTTAAAATACCGGGTAAACTAAACACGTATTCGGGCGTGCAAATTAAAACACCGTCTGCATCGCCGATCGCTTTTCTAAACTTAATGACAGCTTCCGAAACATTAACATCTGCAACGTCTTGGTTAAAATAAGGCAGCAATGTTAAGTCGTTGTAAATATGAATTTGAAACCGGTATGCCGAAAGTTTTGCAATGGCATTGATAAGGTGTTTATTGGCAGACTGTTCTCTTGTACTGCCACAAATAGCAAGAATTTTTTTCTCTGACATTTCTATGTCTTAGCTGTTATTGAATTAATTTTTTGCTTCTTTCATTTGCATAAACATTTCGTTAAAACGGACCCTTACTTTTTCAATAAAATCAGCATTGATCAGTTTTTTTAATCCCTCAACCGATATTACATCTTCCGTATAAAATTTAAAAGCCTGCTCCATGGGGCCGGCTTCAAACTTTACAATAAACTTATCATTCATCAGGAAAATAGAAATATTAATGGAAGGATGGGGAATAGTGTCGATGATACGCATGTATAATTAAAATTCTTTTTTGAAATTGAATAAGTTTTTCATAACACCCCAGGGAGTAGTTGCACGATCGCCGTCTTGGTGTATCTTGCCTAAAATGGCTTTCGCCAAAGCTACAAAATGATATTTTCCGGCAGCTCTTAACGCTTCTTCAGCTTTATCGTCACCGTTAATAATGTTGGCACAGGCAGCCCAGTCAAACGCTTTCGAATCAATTAAAAACTTAAAAGCCTTTTCATCATCCCAAATGGCATTTACAAAAGCGGCAAGTATAAACTGGTTACTTTCTATCAGGAATTTAAAAGCTTTCTTATCATCGCGTATCGCATCAATAACAGCAATCAGCTCCCTATAATCGTTATTAACTAACCAGTTAAAAGCAGCCACATCATTTTGGATGTGATTACAAAACTGTTCAATAGCGTAAGTAGAATAATGTTTCATGGCAGCTTTGAAAGAATGCGCTAATTTACAAATAATCACATTAGGTCTGCTTAAATACCGGTAAAATATGTTTTTATAAAGCACGTTAAAAAGCGTTAAAGTCAACTTTAGCTGATTAAAATAATAGTTACATTCGCAAACTATTGCCTTTATAAACAGTTATTACTTAGTAATTAATTTCATTCAGAGATATATTATCGCAGGAATAAAAAACAGACAAACGGATATGAAAATTAATGAACAAAATATTCCCGTAGGCACCAAAGCACTTATTTTTTCAAAACTGTATTACAGCGTGCTAAGTAAAAGCCTCGAGGAGATAGATGTAGAGCGTTATTATTCAATACTCTATTTTTTATATGAAAATAATGGGTGCAACCAACAATGCATCTGCAACAATTTGGCTATTGATAAAACAGCTATGGTAAAAGTTATTGACTATTTAATTAAAGCCGGGTTTGTAGACAGGAACGTAAATCCTGCCGACAGGCGAGAACACTTTATTGTCCTCACTAAAAAAGGGCTCAGGCAAACCGAACAAATCGTAGACTCTTTTAAGGCGGTTGATAAAGAGATTTTTTCGAAAATAAAAAAAGAAGACCGTGAAACATTTGAGACTGTAATAGCGCAAATAACCGCTAACTTAAAAGAACTGCCGGCAAATGACCTGTTTTTTAATTATAAGAAAACCGGGCGCAGGAAAAGAAAAATAAACTCAGCGTCGAAAGAAAACAGCGTATAAACAATGATTTAAAAAAAATAAGGTATACCATAATTACCTCCATTAATTACAAATAAAACGACAGTTATATGAAAAAATTTCCAAGATGGCTTATCATCATTATCATTATAGGATTATTGGTGGGCTCAAAATTTTTGTTTTTTAATAAAAAGGATGAAGGTGCTGTTGCATCAAAAGACAAAAACAAAGCACCGGTTGCCGTAAATTATTATGTATTAAAACCCGATACATTTAACAATGAAGTGTTTGCCACAGGTAAAATAGGTGCTTTGAACCAGATAGAAATTTTACCGGAAGTAAGCGGAAAAGTAACGGCCATTTATTTTAAGGAAGGCGAAACCGTTACCAAAGGAGCGCTGATGGTAAAGTTGAACGATGCCGATTTGCAGGCCCAGCTGCTTAAAGCAAAAACACAAACGCAGTTGTCTGAACAAAAGCTTGAGCGCCTTAAAAAATTAATAGCGATTAACGGGATCAGCCGCGAAGAGCTGGATGCGCAGGATAATGAGTTAAACTCCTTTAAAGCAGACCAGGCTTACATTAGCGCGCAAATTGCAAAAACAAATATTGTGGCGCCTTTTACGGGAATGGTAGGATTAAAGAACATTAGTGAAGGCTCTTATATTTCTTCTCAAACACCCATTGTATCGTTAGTGCAGGTAAAGCCTTTATATGTAGAGTTTTCCGTTCCCGAAACATACAGCGCACGGTTTAAAAAAGGTATTGAGGTAAAATTCTCCAATGATACTAAAAAAGAGAAGCCGCACTCGGCAACTATTTATGCTATTGAGCCCATGGTGGATGAAGGGACTAAAACAATAAGGGCTCGTGCCATTTACAAGGGGGATGATACGTTTTACCCGGGGAGTTTTGTGAAAGTATATGCAGAGCTCGGTGAAACTAAAGATGCATTATTAGTGCCTACACAATGTGTTATCCCTACGTTAAAAGGACAAAAAGTATTTGTGGCAAAAAATGGTTTGGCCATTGAAGTGCCTGTAACCATTGGTGTGCGTACCGATCAAAAGATCCAAATCACTGACGGATTAAAAAGCGGTGATACAGTTATAACTACCGGTTTATTGGCCATAAAAAAAGAGTCAAAACTTAAATTATTAAAATCGGTAAACTAAAATGGATTTAGCATCACTCAGCGTTAGGCGCCCTGTATTAGCAAGTGTTATGTCTATTATTATTGTACTGTTTGGTGCAATAGGGTATA
>JBBRHI010000361.1:0-3977 GCA_038222995.1 Bacteroidia bacterium
TGTGGCAAACATATTGATGTTAACTTTACCAAAAAAACGCACTTATGGAACACAACGAACAAGAAAATATGAATCGCGAAGAAGAAAACATGGCTCCCGAAAATATGGAAGAAACAGCGGAGCAATCTGCTGAAACTATACCTAATGCGGAGCCTGTTAATTTTGAAGCAAAAATTGCAGAATTGAACGATAAATATTTACGCTTGTATTCAGAGTTCGATAATTACAGAAAGCGTATGATTAAAGAGAAGTCAGATATTATTCGTTCTGCCGGTGAAGATGTATTTAAAGCGTTTATTCCTACCATTGATGATTTTGAACGTGCCATTAAAGCTAATGAAACCATACATGATGCGGAGCCTATAAAAGAAGGCATGAAGCTGATTTATACTAAATTAATATCTACCGCTAAAAGTAAAGGACTGGAGCCGATGGATGTAACGGGTCAGACCTTTGATGCGGATATTATGGAAGCCATTGCTCATATTCCTGCGCCAACAGATGATTTAAAAGGTAAGGTGGTAGATGATGTTGAAAAAGGCTATAAACTGGGCGAAAAGGTAATTCGTTTTGCTAAAGTGGTTGTAGGAAATTAATAAGATAAAAAATTATGAGCAAACGCGATTTTTACGAAATACTGGGGATTAACAAAGGAGCAAGCGATGATGAAATTAAAAAAGCATACCGTAAGCTTGCCATTAAACATCATCCCGATAAAAACCCGGATGATAAAGCTGCCGAAGAAAAATTTAAGGAAGCCGCCGAAGCTTATGAGATCCTAAGCAACCCTGAAAAAAAACAACGTTACGATCAATACGGCCATGCCGGTGTTGGAGGCGCTGCAGGCGGTGGCGGAGGTTACGGCGGAGGCGGTATGAATATGGATGATATATTCAGCCAGTTCGGTGATATTTTTGGCGGCGGCGGTTTTGGCGGCGGAAGATCGGGTGGAGGAAGGCGTGTAATGCGGGGATCCAACCTGAGGGTTAAAGTAAAAATGAACCTTAAAGAAGTGGCCAAAGGCGTTGAGAAAAAATTAAAAGTAAATAAGTTTGTAAGCTGCCATACCTGTAAAGGAAGCGGCGCTAAGAACGGGAAATTGGAAGTTTGTAAATTATGTAACGGTTCGGGCGTTCAGGTGCGCACGCAACAAACTTTTTTAGGAGCCATGCAAACACAAACTACCTGCAGCGGTTGCGGCGGCGAAGGAAAAACGGTGCTTGATAAATGTAAAACCTGTAACGGAGACGGTATTGTAAGGGAAGAAGAAATTATTTCTATTAACATTCCCGCAGGCGTTGCGGAAGGCATGCAGCTCTCCGTTAGCGGCAAAGGCAATGCGGCCCCGAGAGGGGGTATTAACGGCGATCTTTTGGTGTTGATAGAAGAAGAGGAAGATTTGGAATTGAAACGCGACGGTAATAATTTATTTTACGACAGTTATGTGAATTTTGCGGATGCTGCTTTAGGAACAGGTATTGAAGTACCGACCGTTGACGGAAAGGTGAAAATTAAAATAGAGCCCGGTACGCAAAGCGGTAAAGTGTTGAGGTTAAAAGGTAAAGGATTACCGGATGTAAACTCTTACGGAACAGGCGATCTGCTCATTAATATTAATGTTTGGACTCCTCAAAACCTAACGGTTGAAGAGAAGAAGGCATTGGAAACCTTAAGAGCTTCTAAAAACTTTGAGCCTAATCCTAACCGAAAAGAAAAAGGATTTTTTGACCGGATGACAGAATATTTTGAATAAGCAATAAGTAAACTTTATAAGAAAGCGATTGAATTACTCAATCGCTTTTTTTGTTTTCAAATCTTAAAATCTTTCATAGCTTTAATATATACAACAGTTATTTAATCTCTTCTTTAAACACCTTGTTTAATCGTTTCAATAATAAAAACATAACGGTTGTAGCAAATAGCAGCAACAGGCAGTTCACATAAAAATAATTTGCTTTATTATCAAATTTATCCCAATTTTTCGCAAGCACGCCGCTTAATTTATTTCCCATGGATGTGGCAAGCATCCAGCCGCCCATCATTAAAGCGGTGAGTCGTACAGGCGATAGTTTTGATACCATCGATAAACCCATCGGACTTAAACACAGTTCGCCAATCGTTATGATGCCGTAACATACAATGAGCCACCATGCGCTTGCTTTATGCATACCATTGTCTGTATAATATACGGAGCCAACCATTACTAATGTGGAAATAGTACTGATCAATAAACCGTAAGCAATTTTTGAAGCAGTAGTGGGTTCCTTTCCGCGCCTGCGCAAAAAGCCGAAGATAGCTATGAGTAGAGGTGTTAACACTACTACAAAAAACGGGTTAACGGATTGGAAGATCTCTGTGTTTACCAAGCTGATCGATTGGCCTTGAGGAGGAACTTTATTCGAATCTAAGTTTTTAAAATAGGCAGGGTAGTCCATACACTTTACGGGCTTGCCGGCACCATCTTTTATTTTTCGGAACTGTTCGTCCACCTGGTTCACTTCTTTATTTTCTGCTTTAAGTGTTTCCGAAAAACCAAACTTACCGGTGAGTGCCGTAATGCTTTCAGGTGCTTGTCGGTCGGTATAGTACTCTGCATAAGTAGTTAAAGCTGTACCGTTTTGCTTAAAAATCGCCCAAAATAAAATTACGATAATAAAAATGGTAAACATCGTGGATAACGGTTGTTTCTCGTGAGCCTGCGCTTTTTTGTAAATGGAATAGTAAAAATAAATAACAGGAATGCAGAACATGAAAAAAGCATCTGTGCTTTTACTTCCCATAATCGTAAATGCTTTTTCTCCGCCGTTACCAAAAATCGCATCTGGCACTAACCAGCCAATAACGGCGAACCCTACACCTACACCCAGTACTCTTAAAAATTGCATTAATAAAGGTTTGTCTTCGGGCTTTGGTTCTTTTCGTACATCCGCATGTTTATAATGTTTCATGCCGATCCAAAATGTAATTACGCCAATAAACATGCCGATGCCCGCGCTCAAAAAAGCACCATGCCAACCGATCTTGTTACGCATAACTGCCGCAATAAAATTGCAAATAAAGGCGCCCAGGTTAATACCCATGTAAAAAATATTATAGCCGGTATCTTTTTTGTCTTTGTATTTTGGGTCGTTAAATAAATTACCCAATAACGAGGCAATATTGGGTTTAAAAAAACCATTGCCTACAACCATTATAGCCAGCGATGTGTAAAAGGCCCATTTTTCAGGAATAGCTAACATGCAATACCCGATGCCCATTAAAATACCGCCTACCGTAATACTGAACCGGTACCCTAATTTAAGATCAGCCAGTAAACCGCCCATAAAGGGGGTAAGGTATGCAATGGCAATAAAGGTTCCGTAAATATCAGCAGCATCCGAATTATCCCAGCCTAAACCTCCTGCCGCGGGATCGGCCATCATATAAAGGGTAAAAATGCCGATCATTAAGTAATAACCGAAGCGTTCCCAGAATTCGGTAAATACTAAAAAATACAAACCGGTAGGATATTTTGAGGAGTTTACTTTTTCCATCATGAGTGTTTTGATAAAGATAAAAGAAAGCGATTACTTAACGATAAAATTATTTTGAAGAATAATCTTTTGCGTCTTCATGTTTTTAATGGCGATGCTGATCGTTTTAGAGGGGACGCAAACACCTTCAAGCATCGTCACATAATTACTGTCGGGTTTAGAAAGAGAATATTTCATTCCTCTTATAAATACAAGCTTATAGAGGGAATCATTTTTTGTGGTTATCAGTTCTCCGTTTTCAATAACAATCTGTAAATGGTGCTGAAGGCTGTCAGGGAATTTGACAAAGAAGAGGTCATTCTTATTTTTAAGGATCGTATCACTTTTTGTCCCTGTTTGAAAAAACAGGAAACGGTTGTCTTGCCGTGTTACTTTTATTTTTTGTTGAGCAGGTAGGGAAAGAGAAATAAGCACGAGTAAAGAAAAAATAACTGTAATAATTAT
>JBBRHI010000362.1:0-3967 GCA_038222995.1 Bacteroidia bacterium
GCACCTGGTAAGTACGGCCTCCTTTAAAGTCAACTCCTAAATTAAACCCGCCGTTTTTAAAGTAGAATACTACGCCTAATGCAATTACTAAAGTAGAAATAGCATAGTATATTTTTCTGCGTCCAACGAAATCGAAGGCAACATTTTTAAATGCGTTTGCAGTAGCTTTATTATCAAACGGAATGGTCATTTTGCGATCAAGCATCCATTCAAAAATAACACGTGTAATTAAAATAGCAGAGAATAAAGATGCTCCGATACCTATTAATAACGTGGTAGCAAAGCCTTGTACAGGACCCGAACCGAACACCATTAAGATAATTGCTAAAATTGCTAAAGTAGCGTTGGAGTCAATGATAGAACTCATGGCATGTTTGAAACCTTCTTTGATAGCGGTTTGCGTATTTTTCCCTAAGGCCAGTTCCTCACGTACACGCTCAAAAATAAGAATGTTTGCATCCACCGCTAAACCGATGGTGAGGACGATACCGGCAATTCCCGGCAACGTTAACACCGCGTTCATAGAGGCGAGGATACCCATTATAAAGAACATGTTAGCTATTAACGCTACGTTAGCAACCATACCTGCTTTATTATAGTACATATACATAAATACTAAGATCACTAATAAGGCAATGACGAACGACCATAAGCTGGAATCAATGGCTTCCTGGCCTAATGTAGGGCCAACAACGCTTTCCTCAACAATACGGGCCGGTGCAGGTAATTTACCCGCGCTTAATACAGCCGCTAAAGCATTTGCTTCTTCCACTGAAAAGTTTCCCGTAATCTGAGAATTACCGCCTTTAATTTCACCGTTAACAGTTGGCGCGGAATACACCATGTTGTCCATTACTACAGCAATGGAACGTCCTTTTTTATCTCCTTGGGGCGAATTGTCTTTTGTTAGTTTAGCCCATTTAGTGGCTGCTTCACCGGTCATGCTCATACTAATGTATGGATGGCCGCCGCTTTGCGCGTCAAAATCAGGACGTGCATCCGTAATAATATCACCCGACATAGCCGCTTTCCCGTCTCTGTTGGTTACTTTAATAGCATATAATTCAAAATATTCTCCAATTAATTCACCGGCTTCATTCTTCATTTCTTCCGGTTTGTAACCCCACATAAATTTTAATTTATTAGGGAAATACCCTTTAAGCGCAGCATTTTTTAATAATGCATTGGCTTTAGCTGTATCAGCTTTACTGTAAGCTCTTGCTACAACAGGGCCTTCAATAAATTGCTCCGGCTGTTGTGTTTTTTGATTATACGTAACCATTGCCCTTAAAGGGCCCGGGTAGTTACCTACATATATTAAAGGTATTTTACGTAAAAAAGTATCTAATGATGTTGGAACAGCAGTGCTTGTGGATAGAGCGTTTGTTTTTGCCATTGCTGTATCGGTAGACATAGAATCTTTTTTAGCGGCAACTTCTGCTTCTTTTACTTTTGGATTTACAGAAGGCGTTTTGGCCGCAAGCGTATCAACCGGCGTTTTTTTAGTAGTGTCAATTTTACTTAAAGATTCAATAAAATCAGGATATAATGCTTTCGCTAATTTATCGTTGGCACCCATTAATACATTTCCGATCTCAGTGTTTTCGTAAGTTTCCCAAAACTCTAAGTTGGCGGTTCCTTGTAATAGCTCACGCACGCGTGCTTTATCTTTAACACCCGGTAACTCAACCAAAATGCGGCCGCTGTTTCCTAATTTTTGAATATTAGGCTGTGCTACACCGAAACGGTCGATACGGGAACGGAATGTTTTTTCTGAATTAGAAATAGACTCGTCTACCTTGGTACGTAAAAATGTAATTACTTCAGAGTTAGTAGCGCTGTAAGCAACCTTTCCTTTTAATTCTATCGTTTGAAATAAAGGCGCTAATTGTCCTCCGGGATTAATGGCTTTGTATTTTTTCTCAAATAAGGTTAAGTAATCATCGTTATTACCTTTACCTAAATTATCAGCAGCTTCTTTAATAGCTTGGTTAAATTGTTTGTCGGGGTTATTGTTTGATAAGTTTTTAACGATATCCGCTACAGAAATCTCTAACGTTACGTTCATACCGCCGCGTAAATCCAGACCTAAGTTGATCTCACGTTTTTTACACTCCTCATAAGTGTAATCTGCGATCAACAAATTGTAAACCGGTTGTTTTTTAATAGAATCCAAATACCTGTCAAATACAATGGTTCTGATAGAGTCTGTGTAAAACTCCTGCTTTGTGGCATCACCTTTTGCGTAAGTTTTGGCAGCTGCTAAGTTTCCTGCAGAATTTGAGATCCCTTCAGCGTACTCTAACGCGTCCTTTTCTAAGCTACGTGTTTTCCACGTAAACGATAAATAAAAAATACAGGCTAGCGCTAAAAGAATAGCGAAAATTTTAATGGCACCTTTGTTTTGCATAAAATTGGTATTATTTCTAATAAAATTAAGGCTGCAAATATAGGTTTATGTCATATATAATGCAAATATTTTTATGCCTGAAAATTAGCGAGTTAGATATATGTGGCCGGTTTTATTCGTATTTTTGTTCATATATGAGGCTACTTAAAATAATTACGATTTTATGTATTTTGGTAAAGGGAGCTACCTCTCAAACCAACGTTTACAGAGACACTATTCCTGTATTTGAAAACGGAACAAAATTACGGAGCGCTTGGGCAGGCGGCATTAATTTTAGCTCGTTCACCTCTATTGACCTTAATTTAGACGGAAAGCAAGATATTGTGGCCTTTGATAAGATCTGCGGTTCGGGCGGCAAGCTGAGGGCTTTTTTAAACGTGAGCTCAGGCGGAGTTACAAAGTACATTCATGCCTATGCTTACCAGAACAGGTTGCCTGCCGTAACGGATTGGGCTATGTTTTTTGATTACGATAACGACGGTAAAGCAGACCTCTTTGCCTATACTACCGGTGGAGTTAAAGTATATAAAAATACCACTACCACTTCTACTAATTTAAGCTTCTTATTACAGACTTCTTTATTACTCAGTAATTATAATCCCTCAGGGCCGCCTAATTTGGCAAATATTTACTGTAATCCTATTGCTATACCCGGCATTGGAGATATTGACGGCGACGGCGACTTGGATATTTTAACGTATTCTGTATCGGGCATCAAAATAGAGTTTCATAAAAATATGAGTATGGAATTATACGGACACGCCGACAGCCTTGTGTACAATATGGTTGACGATTGTTGGGGGGATGTGCAGGAAAATAATTGTGACGTATACTTAAATCAGTGCCCGTATTTAAAACTTTATCAGGATGAAGTGTATGCGGCGCCTGCTAATATTTTGCATTCAGGGTCGTGCATTATGTGCTTCGACAGGGATGGAGACGGTGACCAAGATTTAGTGATGGGTGATGTAGCTTGCAGTAATGTATTTTATGCGGAAAACGGAGGGAGCTCTTCCAATGCTCACATCTCTGATACAACCCGCCTGTATCCTAACTATCCTGATAAAGCAAGTACCACGGTAGCTAAAATGAATTCGTTTCCTTGCACCTATTATTTGGATGTTAATAATGACGGCCATAAAGACCTCATCGCAAGCCCCAATGCCGTTGCAGGTTCTGAAAATTACCAAAGCGTGTGGTACTATCAAAATACATCTACCACATCTACCGTAAGCTTTGCACTGCAAAAAAAGAATTTTTTACAGGAAGATATGATCGAGTTGGGAGAAGGTGCATACCCGGTGTTTTTTGATGCGGATGCCGACGGTAAAAAAGATATTATTGTAGGAAATTTAGGGTATTATAACGGCAATACAAATAAAGCAATGTTAGCATATTACAGGAACATCGGTACTGCTACCGCGCCTTCGTTTTCGCTCATCACAAGAGATTACCAATCGCTCTCCACTTATAATATTTATTCAATGGCACCTGCTTTCGGCGATTTGGATAATGACGGTGATAAAGACCTGATCATCGGGGAAGGGAACGGACAAT
>JBBRHI010000363.1:0-3965 GCA_038222995.1 Bacteroidia bacterium
GCCCCCGGTGATATTATAAACATGATGGACGGAAGCACGGTTGAAATGCTGAACTCAGATGCGGAAGGACGAATGATTTTAGCGGATGCCCTGCATTACGCTAAACGTTATAAGCCGGAACTTACCATTGACTTGGCAACCTTAACAGGGGCTGCCGCCTCAGCCATAGGCCAATACGGCATTGTAAGTATGGGCACGGCAACCGACGAGCAAAAAACAAAACTAACGGTTAGCGGCTTACGCATGCACGAACGTTTAGTAGAATTTCCGTTTTGGGATGAATACGAGGAATTGTTAAAATCCGACATTGCCGATCAAAAAAATTTAGGAGGCCCTTACGGGGGCTCAATTACTGCCGGGAAATTTTTACAAAAATTTACAGATTATCCCTATATGCATTTTGATATTGCCGGCCCTGCATTTGTAACAGGTAAGGATAGTTACAGGGGTAAAGGTGGCACCGGGTATGGTGTAAGGTTATTATTTGATTTCTTTTCTAACTTATAAGTGAAGCTGTTTGCTTACATATACTTCTTTTTTTCTGTAGCCGGATTTTCTCAATCCGGAACTGAATCACTTATTGTGGTGCATTACGACCCTGCTAAAAAAACGGAACTCGGGCAGTTCATTTACAAATACAATTACATTAACAATGTATACGCCGGCCGCGAAAAGTTAATGAGTGTTTCGGGAAGAAAAAACGAAAAAGATTATGTGCGTTGTGATAAAGGTGATAACATATTATATAAAGACCGTTATTTAATTTCAGGGATCGGCAATGTGATCGATCTTAAAGAGAAGAAGGTGTTATATGACGGAACAGCTAAATTGGTGCGTTGCTCAAACGACAGCATCATTTTTTTTACAAATGATATTTTTAAGGGAAAATATTACTCTTATTTCGATCTTAAAACCAATACATATTCGGAAATTAAAAACCTTACGTTTAACCCTATTATAGGGCAATCTGTAGAGTTCGACAGGGCAAAATCGCCCTACAAATTATACTATTACCCGCAAAATAAGCCAAAAGTGTTGCTTTTAGAAGATGCAGGGCATGGCGGCGTAAGTGCCTCCAACAACAAAATGTATGATGTGCCGATTTACTGGATCGATAACAATAATTTTTTATTCCCCAACATAAAAATTACGGACCTCGAAGGCAGTATTGTAAAATATACGATCTCTACTAAAACTTTTAAACCGATCGGTGTTTTTAATTCAACGGCTAAAATACCTCCAACATATGCCATTGTTAAAGGGCCCGGGAGCTTTGTGGAATTTTATTTTAAAGACAAATTGTTTTTAATTAACCCGGTTAAAGAAACCATGTTACAAAGTTTTTACAAAGAGTATGACGGGGGTTTCTCTGTTGAAATGGAGGAAAAATCTGCAGGCCATAGTATTTGGCTTAAAGGAAAAGAAATAGGGAAAGATCATTTTGATCTTAAGAATTTTAAATCGTCTGCAAATTACGCTGCCATTGTTAAAGAAATAGTAATGGGCGATGAGTCATACCAGCAGGGTATGTCTGTTTACAATGTGTATAAAGCTAAATGGGAAGCGGTAGACGGTGAGGAAGTAGCAAGTTTAATAGGTTGGATAAAACAATAAATTATGATCGATAATAAAATAGTAGTTGGTATCTCACAGGGAGATTTAAATGGGATAGGTTTAGAAATAATTTTAAAAACAGTATCTGAACCCGGCCTTTCGGAGATCTGTATTCCTGTTTTATTCAGCTCACAAAAAACCGTATCTTATTTTAGAAAATTATTAGGGCTGGAAGATTTTAATTTTAACCCTTTAAGGGATTTTAACCAGGTACATACTAAAAAGCCTAATGTATTTATTTGCTATGAAGAGGAAGTAAATATTGAACCGGGAAAACCAACTTCTATAAGTGGAAAATATGCTAAAATTTCTTTAGAATCCGCTACCAAAGCACTTCTTGAAGGAAAGGTCGACGTGTTGGTTACAGCCCCTATTAACAAACATACCATGCAGGAGGCAGGTTTTAATTATCCCGGCCACACCGAATATTTAGGCGAAACACTTGGCGGAACGCCGTTAATGTTATTATGTACTAACGATTTACGGGTTGCTGTTGTAACAGGGCACGTTCCTTTAAAAAATGTAGCGCAACATATTACAACCGATAAAGTATTAGCAAAAATAATTCAACTGCACCATTCCTTAAAACATGATTTCGGGATCCGTAAACCAAAAATTGCGGTACTGGGCCTAAACCCGCATGCAGGTGAAAACGGTTCTATCGGTGATGAAGAAAAAACCGCTATTATCCCGGCAATAGAAAAAGCAAAAGAAACCATGATCGTTTACGGGCCCTACTCTGCCGATGGTTTTTTTGGGAATAATGCGCAAACTCAGTTTGACGGTGTTTTAGCTATGTATCACGACCAAGGCTTAATTCCGTTTAAAACGCTCGCATTTGGGCATGGTGTAAATTTTACCGCAGGCTTAAACTTTATTCGTACATCTCCCGATCACGGAACAGCTTATGAAATTGCCGGTAAACAAATAGCTGATGAATCCTCTTTTAGAGAGGCGTTGTACATGGCTATTGATGTTTACAGGAAGAGGAATTTACAGAACGAGATATCTTCAAATCCTCTCGCATTTACACCTATCAAAAAAGAAAGAGGATAAGATGTCCTATAGAGTGCAAATTTTTATATTATTTCCGGCAATTTTAGCGTTTCACTATAATACTTAACGTACATTTGTGGCGCAAAAAATATGATCCTTGCCTAATTTACTTTTATATAAATACAGCAAAAAAAAGAAAGCCGCAGCGGGCACGTTCCTTATTTTTTCCCAAACTGCGGGTTCCTCTGTATTACCCGTTTTTACAGCCTATAATATAGTGCCTCGCTTAACCGGCAACAGGTTTATCATTTTTATAAATAGATTAATTTTGGGCCTATGAAAAAACCGCTAGTCCTTTCATTGCTTATTTTAATTGTACAATCCTTGTCCTCACAGGAAGATACGCTTGAACCGGTTAACAGGCAAAAAGGCGAATATTTAGACGGCATGGATTGCACCTGGTGGAATGGCGGAGACCGTCGTTCTAAACCTACGCTGGCCGGAAAATATTTTACACCAACCGTTATGGTCGATGCCAACTATTCCTATTCGTTTAACGACCCTATCGATAACACGGTTGTTGGCTCAACGGCCATAGCGCGTAACAACGAAATGGAAGTTTCTGCCGTGCACTTAGGCGGCGATTTTAATTATAAAAATGCGCGAGCTCATATTGTTACGCAGTTCGGTACACGTTCTATATTGATCCCGCGTAATGATTACAGTGTATATAAGGGCCAATACCAATTGGATAATGTTTACCGTTATTTAGCGGAAGCAAATGCGGGCTATCACTTTAACGTGTTACACGGCATTAATATTGATGCCGGGATGTTTATGTCATATATTGGTTTAAACTCTTATTACCAGGTAGAAAACTGGGAATACCAGGCTTCATTTACGTCTGATAATACGCCATGGTTCTTCAACGGGATAAGGCTGCAGATTTTCGTAAATAAAAAATTAAAGATAGAACCGTGGATCATTAACGGTTGGCAAAGTTACGGTATGTTTAATAAGCAGCCGGGGCTTGGTGGAAATATTACCTGGACTCCTAACGAAAACATTAAACTCTTAACCAATGATTATTATGGCGCAGATGCCGCAGGGGTGCCGTCGCGCAAACGTTTGCACAGCGACAACAGCGTGCTGGTAAGGTATTTAAATCACCCGAAATCGCGCGGCATCAGTAAAATAGCGTTTTCATTAACGTCCGATTTTGGTTTAGAAAAAGGCGGCGGTGTTAACGGTTTAAAAAACGGCGATTCAATACAAGGGCCCGCACAATATTTTTTCAGCTTAATGTTTTACAATCGTGTTTGGTTTGCGAAGAATCATTTTGCATGGACACTGGG
>JBBRHI010000364.1:0-3952 GCA_038222995.1 Bacteroidia bacterium
TAACATGAGCGACAGAAGAGATTTTTTAAAAAAAGCCGGCTTATTCGGCCTTGCGGGCATTACCTCTAAACTGGTAAGTAACGAGCGAATACATAGTTTAGAAAATTTCGGAAAGGAGTTGATGCCTGTAAATACATTTACATTACCTCCTTTACCTTATGCCTATAATGCCATGGAGCCGTTTATTGATGCGCAAACGATGGAGATCCATTATACAAAACATCACCAGGCTTACGTCAATAAATTAAATGAAGCGGCAGCTGCTTCAAAAATAGATTTTAACGTAGATGATGCGGCTAAGTGCAAAGCAATCGATGCATCAACACCCGCTGTGATCAGAAATAATTTGGGAGGCCATTATAACCATTCTTTATTCTGGACCATGTTAAAGCCTAACCCGGATGCAAAACCTAATTTACCGAAGGGAAAATTATCGGAAATGATCAATAAGAATTTTAAATCGTTTGATGATTTTAAAAAAGAGTTCACGGAAAAAGCAACCAAAAACTTTGGTAGCGGTTGTTGCTGGCTGATTGAACAGGATAAAAATTTACTGATCACAACCACGCCTAACCAGGATAACCCTTTAATGAAAGTAGCGGAGCACCAAGGGAAAATTTTAATGGGATTAGATATTTGGGAACACGCCTATTATTTAAAGTATCAAAACAAACGGCCCGATTATATTACCGGTTGGTGGAACCTTGCCAATTGGGATAAGGCAGAAGAGCTTTATACTATGAAATAATTAAAGAATCATATTTATAAATCCCTGTTGTATGTGCAACCGGGATTTTTTATTTTAGAACCTATAGTGTTTAAAATACCCGCCATTGGGTACACGGTTGGGATATTAATCCCTTAATTTTGAATAAAAATCACGTCATGAAAAAACAATTCTTTTTATTAATGTTTATTGCATTTTCACTTAACCAGTTTGCTCAAAATTTTGGTTGGGTTAAAAATATGGGAGGCTCAGGTTACGACATGGGCTATTCTATTGCATTAGATGCATCGGGTAATATTTACACTGCCGGCTCTTTCCAAGGCACGGCAGATTTTGATCCGAGCCCTGCAACCTATACGCTGTCTACTACGGCAATGTACGGTGTATTTGTTTCTAAGCTCGATGCTTCAGGAAATTTTTTATGGGCAAAATTAATCGGCGGTGCTTCTACAGATCCTTTACCGGCCATAGCACTCGACCAATCAGGAAATGTATTTTTAACGAGCGCGGCTCAATCTATCATCAGCGGAACAACAACTATCTATTCAACAGGTGGTACCGATGTATTTGTATCAAAAATAGATCCGTTAGGGAATGTGGCATGGACAAAAAAAATGGGCAGCTCTTATGATGATGCCGGCAGATCAATAAACATTGATGCCTCCGGAAATATTTATACAACCGGTTTTTATAACGGTACACCTGATTTTGATCCGGGTGCCGCAACGTATACTCTGGCAACCGCCGGGTTAGGTGCTACAAATATATTTGTTTCAAAGCTTGATGCGTCCGGAAATTTTGTATGGGCGAAAGCGATAACAGGCGATCATAATAATGTAGGGCATTCCATTGTATCCGACGGTTTCGGAAATGTATGCATTACAGGTCTTTATAGCGGCACTGCGGATTTTGATCCGGGAGCATCAACATACACGATTAGTTCGGCCGGCTCGTACGATATTTTTATTTTAAAATTAGATGTCTCCGGTAATTTTGTGTGGGTAAAAAGTATGGGAGGTTCTGCGGGGGATCAGGCAAATGCAATTGCTTTGGATGCTTCAGGGAATGTTTATACCGCAGGCAGCTTTGAACAAACTGCTGATTTTGATCCGGGCCCGGGAACGTATACCCTTAGTTCTTATACAACAACCGATGATATATTTGTTTCTAAGTTGGATGCATCGGGTAATTTTGTGTGGGCTAAAAAAATGGGCGGATCAGGAGGGGAATCAGCAAAAGCGATTACACTCGATGCATTAGGAAATATTTATACAACAGGATCTTATAACGGAAGCGCTGATTTTGATCCGGGCCCTGCAAGTTTCCCGCTAACGTCAAACTCAAGCGAGGATATATTTATTTCTAAGCTAAATGCCTCCGGTAATTTTGCAGATGCTAAAACCATAGGCGGGCCTAATAATTTTGATATAGGGAACTCCATAGCGGTGGATGTGTCAGGAAATGTATATACCACCGGTTCGTTCCAGGGAACGGTTGATTTTGATCCGGGTGTGGGCACATTCACTTTAACCTCTGCGGCCATTGATGTGTTTGTGCTTAAATCAGGTATGCTGCAGTCCGGTATCCAAACTCTTTCAGTCCAAGGCAATCTTAAACTTTATCCTAATCCCAACAACGGGTTATTTACGGTTGAATTAAAATCTGCTGCAAAGCTTACGATTACGGATGTTTTAGGGAAATTAGTGTTTGATGAATATAAAGACGAAGGAAATCAAACCATAAATATTAAGGATGTTTCAACTGGTATTTATTTTATAACCATTACGGAAAAAGAAACCCGTTTTACGGCAAAGATCATTAAAGAATAACGTTGTGTACTATTTTTTCTGAATCAAAGCCCGTGAGGAATGACGGGCTTTTTTCGTTTTCTGAATCCAACAATTTTAGGTAATTTAGAGCCTTAAATTTTTACTATGTTACGTACACATACTTGCGGTGAATTACGATTATCAGACGTTAATAAAGAAGTGACGCTAAGCGGCTGGGTTCAAAAAACCAGGGATTTGGGCGCTATGACTTTTATTGATTTGAGAGACCGTTACGGGATTACTCAACTGGCTTTAAACTCCGATTCAGGTAATGTAATTATGGATACCGTAAAAACATTAGGCCGTGAATTTGTGATTCAGGTAAAGGGTGCGGTAATAGAGCGCGAAAGCAAAAATAAAAATAATCCTACGGGGGAAATTGAAATAAAAGTAACCGGCTTAAAAGTTTTAAATGCTTCGCAAACACCTCCATTTACTATAGAAGACAATACAGACGGCGGTGATGAGCTGCGTATGAAATACCGTTATTTAGATTTAAGAAGAAATGAGGTGCGTAAAAATTTAGAACTGCGTCACCGCATGGCAATTGAAACACGTAATTACCTTGATAAATTAAATTTTTTAGAAGTTGAAACACCCGTATTAATAAAGTCTACGCCCGAAGGTGCACGTGACTTTGTGGTGCCAAGCCGCATGAATGAAGGACAATTTTATGCCTTGCCTCAATCACCGCAAACCTTTAAGCAATTATTAATGGTAGCAGGGTTTGACCGTTACTACCAAATTGTAAAATGTTTCAGGGATGAAGATCTTCGTGCTGACAGGCAGCCCGAGTTCACGCAGATTGATTGTGAAATGAGCTTTGTAGAGCAGCAGGATATTTTAGATACGTTTGAAGGATTGGTTCGTCACTTATTTAAATCCGTAAAAAATATTGATATGCCTAACGTTCCGCATATGACCTATGCAGACGCCATGAAGTATTACGGGAACGATAAGCCCGATACGCGCTTTGAAATGAAATTTATTGAATTGAATAACGTTGTTAAAGGAAAAAGCTTTAAAGTATTTGATGATGCCGAATTGGTGGTAGCTATTTGTGCTAAAGGCGCGGCAGAGTATACCCGCAAACAGTTAGACGAATTAAGGGAATGGGTAAAGCGTCCGCAATTGGGCGCAACAGGCTTGGTGTATGCACGCCATAATGCTGACGGTACAATTAAATCGAGCGTTGATAAGTTTTATAATGAAGAAGAATTAAAGACATGGTCTGTTGCCTGCAACTCTCAGCCGGGCGATCTAATATTAGTATTGGCAGGCCCTGATGAAAAAACACGCAAGGCCCTGAGCGAGTTACGCCTTGAAATGGGCGGACGTTTAGGCTTACGCGATAAAAATAAATTCTCAGCCTTATGGGTTATCGATTTTCCTTTAT
>JBBRHI010000365.1:0-3941 GCA_038222995.1 Bacteroidia bacterium
TTCATCAGTGGCGCCAAGCTCAAACGTTCCTTTAAACATTACCTTTACGCCTTCATCGGCAGGTACAAGAGATGCTGTTTTAACGATCATTAATAATGACAGCGACGAAGGTACGTATGTAATCAATTTAAAAGGAATTGGCGGCAGCTATGCTACACAGCCAACTGCACAAGGCACTGCGCTTAGCTTTTCAAACATTAAATCATACCGTGCTTCAGGTGCTTTTACCGCAGCCGCAGGATCACCGGGAGGATACCTTATTATTAAAAAAGAAAGTACTGCCGGTATTACCGAACACCCTACAGACGGGAAAGCCTATACGAGAGGTGACAGTATCGGTGCCTGCAAAGTTATTTATAACGGATCGCTTACCGCTTTCGGTTTATCTAACATTTATGCCGGGAAACAATATCAAATTGCTATCTTCACGTATAACGGTGGCGGGGCTTACACCAATTACAATACTACAGCCCCATTAACCGGTAACTTTACCGCTTTAGGGTCTATGCAGCCTACCACCGAGTATAACGGTATCAGCACTGCCAATACAACTTTCTTAACAGACCTTACAACGCATGTTTATCCTCATGCCTCTACGTTTTACGGAAATTATGATGAAACGATGATCAAATTATTTACGGCACGCGATACAACGGCGGGGCAAAAAGTAATAACCTGTGTTTACAGCAGCGAAAACTACGTATACACTGAGCCGTTTGCTTGGGGTTATATGAGCCGTGAGCACAGCTACTGCCATAACTGGATGCCGTCGAACCCGGCGGATAGCCCTGAAAGGCCTGAGTATAACGATCAGCACCATTTGTTCCCAACTAATCAAAACAATGCAAATGCATTAAGAAGTAACTATCCGGAGGGAGAGATTGTTGTAGTTGGAACCACTTATTTAGCGTGTAAATCAGGATCGAATACAGCAAACCAAAAAGTTTTTGAACCACGTGCCAATCATAAAGGTGATTTTGCACGCGCTATTATGTATATGGCAACTGCTTATAACGGCCAGTTAAAAGGAAGTGTAGTGATGAACTGGAAACTGAGAGATACCATCAGTGCAACTATTCCTTACAACCAGGATCAGAACATTTTGAAAAAATGGCATTTCCAGGATCCGCCTGATTCTTATGAAATTTCCCGTAACGACTTTTTAGATTCCTTGCAAGGTAACCGTAACCCGTTTATTGACAGCGCGCGTTATGCATGCTACATTAATTTCTCTAAAATGACGTACATCGCAAACCCTACGTATACCACAGGTATTGGTACACCATGCTACGTAGCGCCAACAGTTGGTGCAGGTATTAATGAAGCTAATCCTTCAAACTTTGAATATGTATTGGCGCCAAATCCTACAACTGGCAGCTTTACGGTATTATTAGAATCGAACGTAGCCGATAAGCTGGACCTTTATATTACGGATGTAACCGGACGAACTGTTTACTCAAAATCTATTGTGGTTAATAACGGGTTTAATACCATTGATGTTGCCGATCATAATTTGGGCGCCGGTATTTACTTTGTGAACCTGAATTTTAAATCAGAAAAAAGCACGCGTAAACTGATCATACAATAATTAGTTTACTATATTTTTTAAATAAAAATCCCTTGCTATATGCGAGGGATTTTTTTGTTTGCAAATAGTTGTACTATTGCTATCCATACGATAGGTTAAGCTAACCGGCCTATAGGGTTAACCCTATCTTACGAAACACTACCCCGGTATTAACAAATACCTGTTGTGCTAAAAACGTCTTTAACGGTAGTATCTATTTTAATAAATTATATTATGTTTGTTTCATACTAATTCTAAAATATGAAAAAGACAATGCCGTTTTTCTGTTTGGTACTGTTAGCGGCTGCTGCCGTTACTGCACAAACCAATACAATCGTTAACTACGATTTTAATAGTTCTACCTCTTATGCTGTTCAGCCGTCTTTTACAGGAGTTGGAATTACATGTTCGGGAACAAGTACTGAAGCCTTTCAAACCTATTCAGGTATAGCAACCACAGCAGCGGCGTTTTTGCAAAATGCAACTGCGGGTAATGCTTTGGCTATGGCTAATAGTTCAGGTACGAATACAAAATATTTTATATTTCAACTTGGTGGTATCGATCTAAGTACTTACCAATCCTATAAAATATATTGCCAGGCTCAACGGAGTTCAACCGGTGCCGCCTTAATTACTGTGGCGTACAGTACTAATGGAAGTTCTTATACAAACTTCGCTACAACTTATAATGTAGGTACTTCCTTTTCAGACATAAGTATAGATCTAAGTTCTGTAAGTGCATTAAATGCTGCATCAAATATTTATATTAAATTAATGGTAAGCGGAGCAAGCAGTACAGGGACCTTTCGATTAGATAATTTTGAGGTACAAGCTACAAAAATTATTACAGGTGGTGGCGGTAGCGGTAATGGTTGGGTGCAAAGCGGCAGTAATGTTACAACTGTATATAATGTAGGTATTGGCACCACCACTCCCGCTTATCCATTGGATGTTGTGGGGAATAGCCGTATGAACGGTAATTTAACTTTAAATAATTTAACGTCCGGTGGAACTGTATCAACCGGTAATTTATCAGTTACTTCTTTTGCCGGAACAGGTAACAGGAGCTTATTTGCAACTCCGTCGGGCGCAATAGGCGTGTCTTCAGGCCCTTCAAGTTCAGGGTCTCCCAATTCCTGTATTCCCGGTGCACCGCAATGGTCTATCGGCGGTGATAATATTACCAGTTTGAGTTTGGCCAATAAATCTATCGGTACCTGCGACATTAATGATTTTGTATTAAAATCAAATAATGTAGATAGAATGTGGATAAAGTCTAATGGGTCTATAGGTGTAAACATTCAAAATCCATATGCAAATTTGCATATTGTTCCTGCTGTTTTAGATACCAATTATAGTGTAATGCGTGTAGTAGCACAAAATGGACAAGTCACAGTTAATGGAAAGGGAGGCTTAGAATTATTCACGTCTACCTTAAATGTAGGTAAACCATTTTCCATTAAATCAGAAGATGATAATAGTGGGATACAAAGCGAAGTGTTATCAACCGGAATAGAGGGGCAAACAAAAGTTTATTGTTATAACACAACTGTTGCCAAACCGGCATTTTCAGTTCAAGGAATTGATCTTACTGCAGATGCACAAGATAGATTAGGATCTACGTTTAAAATTTATGGGAATCAAAATGGAGATGTATCCTCATCAGGAGATATAAGTTTGTATTATAACCCTGGAAGAAAATTTCTTATTTATGCAGGTGTGCCAACCGATGGCGGAGTAAATAATATTGGTGCAAATGGGGCTGTAAAATTTTCAGTAAACGGTGGTATTACAAGTATGACTGACAGAGTTGAAATGGGCAATCCTAATATGTTTGGAAATTCTAGTTCCAATTCTGCATTAAAAATAAATGTCGACGCATCTATTCCAAAGGCAATTTCAATATATCCTAAAACAGGAACTACCATAGCGGGAACAGAAACATTTGTTGTATACAGAGATGGTACCGTTGGAATAGGTACAGCCTTAACAAATAATCCCTACAGCTACAAATTAGCCGTAAACGGAACTATAGGGTGTAAAGCGTTTAAAGTAGAAATAAACAGTTCTACCTGGAGCGATTTTGTTTTTGATAAAAATTATAAATTAATGTCACTAAACGATTTGGAGCAATTTATTTTAAAGAATAAACATTTACCTAACATACCGAGTAATGCGGAAGTGGACGCAAATAACGGGGTGGATGTGGTAGATGTAGAAAGTAAGTTACTTCAAAAAGTAGAAGAGCTTACTTTATATATTATTCAACAACAAAAGGAAATCGAAGCACTTAAAAAGTCTATTAACAAATAATAGTTTTTGAGTTAATGTTAAGGTTTAAGCAACTATATGTATTGCCGCTCATTTGTATAGG
>JBBRHI010000366.1:0-3937 GCA_038222995.1 Bacteroidia bacterium
TTTAATCCCGGTTTTCCAGTTTCCTTCTAAAGGGTTACCGTTTAAACCTTGTATATCATTTTGACGGCCAATAAAATTCCAGGCAAAATAACGCAGGTACATGTATTTAACCTGGTAATTTACAAAATAGGTAAGGTTGGCCATGAAGGTAGGAATTTGCACTTCCTGCATTTCACCTGATTGTTCGTTTTGCTTTACTTTTGTTTTATGGTGTTTCTGCACATCGCCCCAATAGCGGTAAGCTGCTTCATGATTACCCTGCTGGCTCCACATACGAGGAAAAATAGTGGTGTATTCTTCTTCATAAGCCGGGATTGATTTTTTACGATCGTCTGTTATTTTATATTTTTTAGATTTTTCATCTTTTGCGTAAACCGGTTCCCCGTCGCCAAAGTATTGTTGCGATTTAGTAGGCGCGTTATAGTATTGACCTTTAATTAGAGGCCAATCTCCGTATTGTTCACGATTAAGAAAAGGATACATGCTAATCGCATTTTCAGGATCATTTTCATCCATTGGGGTATTGGCTTGTGACCGGATAATATATATAAAAAAAGAAGAATACCCAATTATCAATGTGGTAAAACTCACCAGGATCACATTAAGTATGTTAATGTTTTTTGTTTTGAGAAAATTGATGCCATAAAGCATCCCGCCTAAAACAAGAACACGGGTTAGCATGCCTGATCCTGAATAAGCTGAAACAACCGCTAATACTGCAAAAAGGATTCCTGTATAAAAGCCCATTTTATATAAAGATTCTTTTTTCTTAACAGTGTAAGCGATGAGGCTTGCCAATGATGTAAACAATAACACAAAATAAATAATGGAACCGATATTAAAGCCCATTCCAAGCTTGTTTACAAAGAAGATCTCATAATCGGCCGCAAATTTTACAATTTTCGGGATCATGATATTTTGAATACCTCCCAATAAGATTAAAGAAATGATACCGGTATAAATAAATGTTTTCCACTCGAATTTGTATTTTTTGAAATAATAAATAAAACAAATTGCCGGAATTACAAGCAAGTTTAATAAATGGACCCCGATAGATAAACCCATTAAATAAGCAATAAGCACTAACCAACGCATGGCTCCTGTTGGGTTTAACGAATCTTCCGCTTCCCACTTTAAGATGGCCCAAAACACAAGCGCAGTAAAGAACGACGACATGGCATAAACCTCTGCTTCAACGGCCGAGAACCAGAAAGAATCCGAAAAAGCATAAGCCAACCCGCCTACTACACCGGCGCCTAATACGGCCCACTGCTTAGCTTGTGTAAATTCTTCGTTCGGTTTCAAGATCATTTTTATACTTAAACGGGTAATGCTCCAGTATAAAAATAAAATAGTGAACGAGCTGCATAAGCCTGACATAATATTCATCATCTTGCCCGCCAATGCAGGATCTCCGCCCGCCAATAATGCAAAAAACCGCCCTATTAATAAAAAGAAAGGTGCTCCCGGCGGATGACCAACTTCCAATTTAAAAGCACATGCCGTAAATTCACCGCAATCCCAAAAACTGGCTGTAGGCTCAATAGTTGCACAATACGTAAAAGTGGCAATGGCAAATACCAGCCAGCCAATAATGTTGTTGAGTTGTTTAAATTGCATAATTGTTTTGTATAATTCGGTAGAATGCGAATTTAGCTAAAAAAGAAAGCCAAATGAACCGAATCTTTTTTTTTATCATTTTTTTGTAAATCAAGATTAATTAGTATTTTTGTCGCCCAAACTTTTAAATAAGTTGAGATTGTCTGATGGTGTAACTGGCAACACGACTGATTTTGGTTCAGTAGAGTCTAGGTTCGAGCCCTAGTCAGACAACGAAAAAAGCCCTAATTCTAATTTAGGGCTTTTTTTATGAGGCTGATTTCAGCCTCATTTCCAGTTTTTCCCTGATAAGTGTTTGAACCGGGCGATGCGCAATTTTACTTTCCAGCCAGGAAATAATATCAAAGTACAGAAAAGCTCTTTTTTCAAACTTATTTTTTTGTAAGGATTCCATCTGGCTTTTTAAAAGTATAAATCTTTTTTGCACGTTTTTAACTTCATTTACAATCAATAACCCTTTTAAGAAATCAAGGATATATTTTTGATATAAAGACAGATCGCCTTTTTTAATGAAGTAGCGGTAAGTAGACCTGATATAGGATTCAACCAGGTCATCGTTGCCCAGCTCGAAATGACTGATCAGCGAGAGGATCCTGGCAAAGGAATGAAGATCCTCGCGCAACGCGATTTCCCGTTCATTGGTGATTTTATTTAACCAAGTTAAAGCAGTTCTGTAATTGCCGCTGCCAAAATACAGGCAGGCAATTTTATAATAAATCAAGAGTATAGAATGCTTGTCAAGCTTGGTTACAAATTTATTAAGCTCATTCTCTAACGCAGCCACTATGCGGGTTCCCGATTTAAATTCGCCTAACATAAAGTGGCGGTTCATTTCATGAATATAGATGGCTTTAAATAAATTGAGGTTTAAGTTTTCCGTTAATACAATTTTTTTTTCGCGTTTAATCGCAACTAAGCGTTTCAGTGTTTCAGTAAACTCATTGTATTTATAAAGCTTGTTCTGCACAGCCAGTAGGCTGTTCAATGCCTTAATGTACATTTCGGGCTTCAGGGGTTTCATCTCAGGCTGTTCTTCAAACAGGTTCACCCACTTATTGGCGTATATGTATCCTTCTTTAAAATCACGTATAAAAAAATAAAAGCTCACATACGATTTATATAAATACAATTTTTCCTGGAACGACAATTCCTTGATATTGTATTTGGGTAAGCCGGCATTGAAAAAACGCGTTACTTTATCAAGATCATATCTATTTCTCACAAAGCCTGATTTGTTATAATAAGAATCGAGCTTAATAGAAAGGTTTGAGAAAATATTAATGTTTTTAATACTCTCCGTCACTTTTACGGTTTCATTAATAATTTGATTAACCCGTTCCTCGTTACCGGCATCAAGGGTTTTAGAGATCACCAGTTTTTCGATTTCTAAAATTTCGAGTAAAAAAACGGATTGATCATTACTCACTGCCATTTTTTTTGCCTTATCGATCATCTTCACGCACTCCTTGTATAAGCATTTACTATACAACAATCGGGCATAATCGATCAGCTCCATTGTTTTAATGCTTCGCAAACTATTGCTGTTACAAAGCTTCAGGCTTTTTAATAATTGAAAATACAGATGCGTTTTAAGATTAGGCAGTTGTTTGGGAAGTAATGCTTTTTCTTTTTTCAGGATCTTTTCTTCATTGTAATCCTTTTGCTTTTCAATAGCATCGAACAGTATAACAAACTTTTTACCGCTTGTATCACCAAGGCGGGAAACGTATAATTTAAAAAAGCGTTTTTCCCCTTTTGACAGGGCTTTTATAAGGTTAAATAATTGTTCTGATTTAGCGTTAGACATCGTATAATTAAAAAATAATAAAACCTTATTTTAAAGGATATAAATCAAAATTAGGGATAATATTATACTTTATACATCATATCGTATTTTTATTTTAATTCTTTACTGCCAAATTGCCCGGATACATTTGTAATACAATTACTTTTTTAAATAAAATGAAAACAACAGCAGCAATAACAGGTGTATCGGCTTATCTTCCCGAATACGTTTTATCTAACAAAGAGTTAGAAAAAATGATGGATACAACCGATGAATGGATCATGAGCCGTTGCGGGGTAAGTGAGCGAAGAATTTTAAAAGATAAAGATAAAGCCAGTGCGTTTATGGCTGCCGAAGCAGCAAAAACATTACTGGTAAAAAAAGGAATATCGCCCTTAGATATTGAGTTAATTATTGTTGCAACGGTAACGCCCGATCATCAGTACCCTGCTACGGCAAATATTGTAAGCGATATGATAGGCGCTACAAATGCCTGGGGATTTGATGTACAGGCTGCCTGCTCCAGTTTTA
>JBBRHI010000367.1:0-3912 GCA_038222995.1 Bacteroidia bacterium
AGATAGTTCTGCCGCTTTGACTTACATCGCTCATTTTACCCATACATTTTTTTTGAAATTCGGCATCGCCTACGGCAAGCACCTCATCAATAATTAAAATTTCGTTCTCTAAAAAAGCCGCTACGGCAAATGCTAAGCGCAGTTGCATGCCGCTGCTGTAATGTTTAAGAGGTGTATCAATAAATCTTTCAACTCCCGCAAAATCAACAATAGCATCAAAGTTTTTTAAGATCTCTGAACGGCGCATTCCTAATATCGAGCCGTTCATGAAAATATTTTCGCGCCCGCTTAGTTCCGGGTGAAACCCTGTGCCAACTTCCAGTAAGCTGGCTATACGGCCGCGCCCTATAATTTTACCGGTGGTAGGAGGTGTTATTTTAGAAAGTATTTTAAGTAAAGTGGATTTACCAGCACCGTTCTTACCAATAATGCCGACAGTCTCTCCGGGCATTACATCAAAGCTAACCTCCTTTAATGCCCAAAATTCTTCCTTGGTATGCTTAGTTTTAAAAAGATTAGAAACAGAATCGCGAATACTCAAATAAGGTTGCTGTTCATGATTGATCATGAATTTTTTACTGATGCGTTGTATTTCTAAAATTGGTTTCAATGACCTTATGCTAAATCAGCAAAATAACTTTCTGTTTTTCTGAAATAAATAATCCCTGTAATAAATAAAAGTAGAGAAGAAGTTAAGCTCAAAAACACTGTATCGTAATTTACAGCATAGCCGGTAAATAAATTTCGCATCAATTCCAACGCACCCGATAAAGGATTTAACTGCAATATAAATTGTACCGTTTTATTGGAAGAAATAGTTGCGGGATACATCACAGGTGTCAAAAATAACAGACCTTGCACCATAAAAGGAATAATATACCTTACGTCTCTGTACTTTACATTAAGCGCCGCTAACAGGAATCCACAGCCCATAGCCGATAAACAGGTTATAAAAATACTTACCGGTAAAAAAATTATAGCGGAAAAATTAATATCCACTTTATAAATAAAAAGCAGGATCACAAAAACAAAAAAGGCGATGAAAAAATCAACTAAAACGCCCAATATTGCTGAAATAGGAATGATTAAACGCGGAAAATAAATTTTTTTAATGATGTTGGCATTATTTACCATGCTATTGGCGGCATTACTCATACCACCGCTAAAAATACCCCATAACAACATGCCGCTTAATGCAAATAAAGGATACGGGATGGAGAGGTGTGTTTTTTGAGAAATAGATTCTCCTAAAAAGAGCGTAAAGATAAATGTCATAAATAAGGGCTGAAGGATTGCCCACAAAAACCCCAAAACGGTTTGCTTGTATTTTACTTTAACATCGCGCCAGGTAAAAAAATAAAACAGTTCACGGTATTCCCATAATTCCCTTAATCCTAAACTAAATTTACTCTGCGGTTTTATTTCAAACTCCATATTGTTACCTTTGTGAGGCTATGGATATACTATTCGCCACACATAACAAAAATAAGCTAAAAGAGGTAAAAAGCCTAATGCCCCAGTCTATTAATTTGTTAAGTCTATATGATGTAAACGATACTGATGAGATTGAGGAAACGGCAGAAACCATTGAGGGAAACGCTTTGTTAAAAGCCAAAACCATTGCTGCAAAATTTAACACCAACTGCTTTGCTGATGACAGTGGCTTATTGGTTGATGCCCTTAACGGGGCGCCCGGAGTTTACTCTGCACGCTATGCCGGTGAACAAAAAAACGACGCAGATAATATTGAAAAATTATTAGTTGAACTAAAAGATGTTGAAAACAGGAAAGCTCATTTTAAAACCGTTATGGCGTTGGTTTTAAACGGTAAAGCGTATGTTTTTGAAGGTATTATTACCGGCACGATTACACAGGTTAAACAAGGAAGCAACGGTTTCGGATACGACCCGGTTTTTATGCCCGACGGCTTCTCAAAAACATTTGCAGAAATGACTTTCGAAGAAAAAAACATGATTTCACACCGCAACATTGCCTTACAAAAACTGTTGTCTTTTATACACTCATACTCTATATAAGTGTTTACGATTCGGCTTCTTTACTTTGCTTAGATGCTTTTTTGGAACCGCTGTACATTTCAAACTTTAATAATTTACACTCTAAAGCCCCGTTGAACAGCGTTATTTTTTTACTCGGATGCAAGCCTATATGTTTTATGGCTTCCATGTTAGAGGTGATAATACAGGCTGTCCAGCCGCCGAAATCTTTTTTTAATTTATCGCCTATCTGCTTATAGAAGGCATTCACATCTTCTATTTTTATACGTTCATCATACGGCGGATTTAATAAAATGGTTCCTTTCGGCTTTGTAGGCATTACATCAAAAAAAGAAATTTGTTCATAGTGGATCACATCTTCCACCTTAGCAACAGCCGCATTATTTTTAGCCATTTCTAAAGGAATGCTATCAATATCACTCGAATAAATTGCCGGCATATCTTCCTTGATCCTATTAATGGAAGAATTATAAATTGTATCCCATAACTCAGGCTCGTAATCATGCCACTTCATAAAACCAAAACCTTCCCTAAAACAGCCGGGAGGAATATTATTGGCAAATAACGCCGCTTCAATTCCTAATGTTCCGCTTCCGCACATGCCGTCAATTAAGGGTAAATGCGGCTGCCAGCCTGATAACAGAACCATGCCCGCAGCCAATACTTCTTTCATAGGTGCACTGTCAATATCAACCCTGTATCCTCTTTTAAATAACGAATCGCCGCTACTGTCTAAGCTTACATTTACAAAATCTTTAAATATGTGCACGTAAATTCTTAACGTCGGCTGATCGAGGTCCACGTTAGGCCTTACTTCAAATTTTTCCACAAAACGATCGCAAATGGCATCTTTCGATTTTTGAGAAACATACAGGGTATGGGTAAATATTTCAGAATTTAAAGTGGCATTAATAGCTATGGTATCCTCCGGGTTTAAAAACTGTTCCCAATTGTATTCTTTCATCTTTGCATAAAACTCATGCTCATCTTTTGCCGTAAATGAATAAATAGGAACCAATATTTTTAAGGCAGTACGCAAACATAAATTTGCTTTGTACATAAAACCTTTATCTCCCGTAAAAGAAACCCCGCGTTTAAAAGGCTCAATATCGCGGGCGCCCAACTTCATTAATTCATTAGCCAATGTATCTTCCAGCCCGTGTAAGGTGGTAGCTTTCATTTCAAAATCAGACTCTGTATTTTTTGTTTCTTTCAATGTTTTATTTTTTATTTATTAAAATCAAGATTTGGTTCATCAGCCGCCCTTGCGGTTGTAGGAACTGATTTATCTACTGTATCAAAATTTATTTTCTCAAACCAGATCTGTCCTTCACCGGAAAGTAAAGCACCAAATACAATATCTGTAGCCTCTTCAGGCACATCCAACACGATCTCATATTTTTTCCAACCGGTTGTACCTGTTATAGATCTGTTTTTATTACCATCATGCATATTATCGAAGGCAAGCTGCTCTTTTTTCTGTGACTGATCTACTCTTAACCAAAAACCTGCCCAGTCAGCCACATCTTTGGTTTTCATATAACCCGTCAGCCTTATTCTCTTTCCTTTATATCTTCCTGCAGAAAAACTTTGCATTAAATTACCGAATCCACCGGTATTTTCCACAATGGATTTTATGGTGGCCACATTTGAATGATTCTGACCTATGCTGTCTTCAATATAGATCCTGTAGGTTAAGGGTTTACTTTCTTTCCTGTACCACTTATCCGGCAATTTGTTTTTTTGTATCTGTTTCAATAACGGCATCCACCTTTTATCATTGTGCAAACTTTTGAAATCGTCTTCATTACTGATCTCATCGTAATTATCATAATATAAATTAAAGGCGATCTTATTTAAACAAAAATAAGCGCTATCAGGGATATTCGCCATGGCC
>JBBRHI010000368.1:0-3897 GCA_038222995.1 Bacteroidia bacterium
AGCTGCCTTACTCTCCAAAGAGAGTAGCCTCACTCCACAAGGAGAGTTGCCTTACTCCACAAGGAGAGTTGCCTTACTCTACAAAGAGAGTAGCCTTACTCTACAAAGAGAGTTGCCTCACTCCACGAGGGGAAATGCCTAACTCTACAAAGAGAGTAGCCTCACTCTACAAGGAGAGTTGCCTTACTCTACAAAGAGAGTTGCCTCACTCCACGAGGGGAAATACCTCACTCCACGAGGGGAGTTGAACGTATCCACACCGATGATGGGCTTAATGTCATCAGTAAACTCATGTTTTATGAACCAATATAGTTATAAGACACAAGATCCCCGGCAATTACTAAAAAGATTATTTATTCTCCACGAGCTTTTTGGCTTCTATAATATCCATTCGCGCCCCTTTTTTAAAAGCAGCTACGAAGCAGTCTTTATATCCTGCTTCTTTTAATTTTGCCTGGTGTTTGGTGGCTTCATCAAACGAAGAAAAGTTACCGGACGTATATTTGTAAACGGCACCCGCTTTATAAAACCACACATCCTGTACGTTAGGATATTTGGTTTTAGCATCCACTTCTTTATCGTTACTTGCAAACTGCACTTTAAATTCAACAGCGCCATTAGTAGCCACTGAAGTTGTATTAGTATTTACGGGAGCTTTTACAACTGCAGCAGTGGTTGTTTTTACAGTGGTTGTGTTCGTATGTATAGCAGTAGTATTAGTATTTACGGAAGTTTTAACGGCAGTATCTTTTTTTGCTTTTTCCTTATAGCCTTTTATAATATCGTTTTTGTCAACTACCTTATTTTCTTTTGCTTTCTCGGCATCTTCTTCTTTTTTGCGTTTATCGTCTTCTTCTTTCTTAATAACCGCGGCTATTTCTACCAGTTTTTTATTGCAATAGTCATCCGAATCGTTCCTTATTTTTGACGCTTTTTCATAAAGTATTTTGGCGTCAGGATAATTTTTATTTTTTAACGTCACATCTGCCACCGCTACCAGCTCCATGTATTTTTTTTCATTTTCGGAATTATCTTTTTTTTCTGATGTTTTAGTACTGTCATTTTTATCGTCGCTGCCGTCATCCGTTTCCACATCATCCGTTTCTTTAACGGCAACCTGTATCTCTTTATCCAGATTTTTTTGCTTTTCAATAGCATCATCATATTCTTTTTTAATGCCTTCCTGTTCGTCCTTATATTTCCTAAAGGCTCTGAACAGGCACGATGCCATATATTCCTGGCCCTTTTCCGAGCCCAAAAACCGCTCTTCCTGCGGGTTGGTTAAATAACCTATTTCCGTTAATACACTGGGCATGGATGTGCGCCATAATACCCAAATGCTTTGACGATGCACCCCTTTATCTACCCTACCCGCCCGTTTAGAATATTCGTCCTGAATTTTAAGGGCGAGGCCCGCGCTTTGTATCACATAACCCGAAGTATAATTACTCATAATAATATAACTTTCTTCGCTGTTGGGGTCAAAGCCCTGGTATTTGGTCTCGTAATTATCTTCCATTAATATTACGGAGTTCTCGCGCTGAGCTACTTTCATTTTCCCTTCTTCATTTTTTAAACCCATTACATAAGTTTCTGAACCGTAGGGTACAGGATTTGTCGTTTCTACTACCACAAATTTCCCTCTCGAGTTTTTAAATGTCTTAGCCCTTACCTTACCCGTTTTTTTATCTTTAATCATTACCGGTTTGCCGGCGGCATTACAGTGTATGGAAATAAAAAGGTCAGCGTTATTATCATTTGCTATTTTAGCGCGGTCTTCCAGTTCCACAAACACATCTGTTTTACGGGTATAAATAACTTTAACATCCTTAATGTTTTCTTCAATCAGCTTTCCTAATTTTAGTGCTACGGCTAAAGCTACTTCTTTTTCTTTGTGAGTAACACCGTTGCAGCCGGGATCTTTACCTCCGTGGCCTGCGTCAATCACTACAACTTTCACTTTCCTGTCTTTAGGAGTATAAAAGCTGCTAAACGCTATGAAACCCGCTACATGAATAAATAGGATCAGCAGTGATATCCATAGATTTTTAAAATAGTTAAACTTCATGTGTATTTTAATTTAGCGGTTATTTTTAAACCGCACATTATAATTTTTTAAACATTTTAATCCTTAAAATAAGTTATTTGGTAGTCTTTTTAGCCCGTTAATTACTAGCTTTGCGGGTTTAGGTAAATTTAACCCGAAGGATTTATTATAACGCTTAAACATATATTTTTTTTACTCTTATTAATGTTAATAAGTACTGCTTCCGGATGGAGCCAATCTGACCTGAAAAAGAATTCGGTAAAGAAAATAAATAACCCTAAAAACAGGGATCAACCGGCAGATACGAACTCCGTTAATACCATTTTACCTAAGCCTTTACCGGAAGATTCTATTAAAAAAGTAACGGTTGACACCTTGGATACAGAAGAGGATCAGGATCCGTTGGAGCGGAAAGTGATCTATAATGCGCGTGATTCGATTCGTTTTGAAACGAAAGGTCAAAAACTATTTTTATTCGGTGATGCTTATATTGAGTACGAGGACATGAATATTAAAGCCGAGTTTATAGAAGTAGATAATGAAAAGAATACGATAACAGCTTACGGAAAAAAAGACAGTCTGGGTAAAAATGTGGGGAACCCTGTATTTAATGTAGCCGGGCAACCCTCAGAAGCTGATAAAATAATTTACAATGTCAAAACAAAAAAGGGGAAAATTTACGGTATAAAAACCAAAGAGGGAGAGTTGATTTTATTGGGAAGCGAAGTAAAAAAAGACAGCAATAATGTGGTGTATATGAAAGACTTGAAATGTATACCATGTCAATACGAGGATTCAAGAACTATTTTCAGGGCTAAAAGAGCTAAGATCATTCCTGATGACAAGATTGTTACAGGGCCCATGTACCTTGAAATTGGAGGCGTACCAACTCCTTTAGGTTTGCCGTTCGGATATTTCCCTAATACAAAAAAAAGGCACTCCGGTATTTTAATGCCTATGTTTAACAGCAGTGAAACCTTAGGGTTTAATTTAAAGGACGGCGGCTTTTACTGGGGCATTAACGAAAAAACGGATATGACCATCAGGGGTGATATTTACACCAACGGCAGTTTTGCTTTGAGAACGTTAAATAATTATAACATTAATTATAAATACACGGGGTCTTTATCATTAGGCTATTCTGAATTCAGAACCGGGGAAAAAGAAATTCCGTCTCAATACAATAAGGAAAAAGATATTTCCATCAAATGGGTCCATAACCAGGATCAGAAAAATAATCCGTCTGTACGCTTTACAAGTAATGTAAATATTGTGACTTCACATTACAATAAATTTAACGCCGTTAACACAGGCCAGTATTTAACCAGCACCTTTCAATCAAATGTCAACTTCACTAAAACGTTTAAATCTTCCTCGTTAAGCGTAAATGCCAGTCACAATCAAAACACGCAAACAAAAATAATGAACCTTAGTTTTCCGCAGCTCACGTTTAATATAAACCGTTTTTACCCGTTTAAAAAAGAAGGAAGAACGAAACAAAATCCGATTGATAAAATAGGGATCAGTTATTTATTTGAGGCACAGAATACGCTTACTGACTATGACAGTATAATTTTTAAAGGAGATATTGGAGACAAACTAAAATATGGCATAAGACATACGCTGCCGATATCAACGAACATTACTTTGTTTAAATATTTTACAATGACTCCCGCAGTGAACCTAAGCGCTGTTATGACTACAAAAACAACCGATAAGTATTTAGATCCTCTTAAAGACAGTATCTATACTAATACGGTAAAGCAATTTAAAACCGGGTATGACGCGAACTTTACTACCGCCTTAACTACCAAGGTATATATGGATTATTTATTTAAGAGTAAGCGTAT
>JBBRHI010000369.1:0-3895 GCA_038222995.1 Bacteroidia bacterium
TAAGTATGAGTGATAATTAATAATCAATCTTAATAAAACAGTTTCTTTTTTCTTAATTCTTAAAAGTTGTCTATAAAAAAAGGAAAAATCGATTAATGTTACCGGCAAAACCTTTTTAAAAGAAAATTTTTCATTGGCACAAAGCTCTCTCATCTTTTCAATAAGATATGTATTTATTCCTCCCATTTGAAAATGATAATGAGTTGTTACAATTATGGGAACCACAATTAAACTTGTTTTTTTTATAGTTATATTTTCAAATTTATCAAAACTAAAACCCCCTTCTTCTAATATATTCAACTGTTTTATTATTTGTTTAAGTCCTTTATCTTTTTGTTCTTTGCTTTCATAAAAGCATTCCTCTAAATAATTACGAATTTTTTCATATGAATTAGATGCAATTATATCAGTTGGCATTAAATAGTCTTTAAATTCAAATATGTAAATAAATTTTCCATCTCTTAAATAAAAGTCAGGTGTGCTAGTAGATCCTTTTTGGATATCAAAATTTAGAATTCTATGTTTTTGAAAAAATGCATATTCCATTACACCACGAAATATTTTTTGTTCGGCAATTTCAAGACCTATTTTTTGTTTAATTTGTTTATATGGAATTCCTGTAACTTTAACGAAATCAAAAATAACACCCACATAAGAACTTGTAAGAAAAAATCTCCAATTTAACACAACATATTTATTTACGCCTATTTTGAGCAAAGGCTTAGATCTTAATCCTAAAAAATCTTTTTGATTTTTTATGTTTTCTTTATATTCATTAATATTAATAGTAAAACTATCTAAAATCGTAGTAGAATTTTGATCTAATACCACCATTATATTATTGTGAAACTCAATATCTGTTCTTTTTGTAAAGCCAAAAGTCAAAATTGACATAAAGTCCATTACAAAATTATATACTTTATCTTTTCCATAGAATCTTAGATAATCGATAACGTGCTTATTATACTTAGAATCTAGATATAAATGTTCAAGAAACTTGGTCATCCGAATCGATTGATATACAGGATCAATTGTTTCATTAAAATCAAATTGTTTGATTGATAATGGCCAAGTAATTTTCTGATAATTATATTTATCTGTATCTAGATAAGGTATGACTTCAATTTTTTGTTTAGTATCATATTTTTCTACATAAAGAAAATAAGCTTTGATAATATTAGCTTCTTCTTTTGAGGTTAAAGAATCCCCATCAATTCTATAAATAAGTAATTCTTCATGTATAAAATAGGTTATAAATACAGATTTAAAAAAGTTTATTTTATTGCCTCTATGTAAAAATGACGAAATATCAAACAGAAATTTATTTTTGATTACCGGGAGCCAATATTTCAATAATTTAAAAAATAGACTTTTTTGAAAATCTAGGTCATTTTCCCCACCCATATATAATTCCATATTTATCACGCCTAAATACGCTAGTAACTCTTCGGACTTAATATTTCCAATTAATGAATTAATTGTTGGTGCCGGTTCTCCGAATACTTCTGTATATGTAGGTATTGATGAAACTTCCATTATACTAAGATACTTTAATTATTTTCACCGTCTTGCTTCAATTTTTAAAATAATACGGCATCTTTGCACTATGTCCGAATTCAAGCTTCAGCTCATAAGGTCTTGTAAAGATCATTTAACCGGGAAACTAAATTCCTTAAACAATATTATGGAAGAAATAACCGCTTCCGCAAATGCAGATTCAAAAAGTTCGGCCGGTGATAAGCATGAAACCACGCGCGCCATGATGCAGCTGGAACAGGAAAAGTTGGGAAAGCAAGTTATGGAAGCCGTTGACCAAATCACCGAATTTGATAAAATAGATTTTACGAAAACATCAACTACCGTAACGCAAAGCAGCCTGGTAGAAACCGATAAGGGTTATTTTTTTATAGCCGGCTCTATCGGTAAAATTACAGTACGCGATACAACGGTATTTGTGATCTCTGCAAAATCGCCGTTGGCCTTGGCTCTGGCCGGCGCCCAACCAAACACCTCCGTTACTTTTAACGGGGTATTATATCATATTAAGAGTATAGCGTAATTAATTGCTTAACACCACTTTTTTGATCACCGTGTTTTTATCCGAACAGGCCGATCGTCCTTATGCAGCAGGTAAATACTAACTAATCAATATACATAAACTGAATTAAAATTAATTATCGGGCAGCCGGTTGGCTAAATACAAATAAGGCGCCGTTAAATGGTGCGCCCAAATGTTAGTGCTGCTGTTAGGGAATAGTTTATAATAATCGTCTTTGGCAAATAGCAACACTGTGTTGCCTGTTCTTACATAATTATTGCAATGTGCATACACGGGTGCTTCAAATTGGGGCAATACTTTTTTAACTTCCTTCGCATACATTTTTCCTAAATACAGTTCGTACTTGCGTTGTGCTTTTAAACCCGGCTTAGTAAGCTTACGGTAAATGTGTTTTGCAATAATACGATTGGGCAACTTTTGTTTTTTGATCATAGGGTCGGCAATCGTAAAAAAGTTAGTGCTGTTAAAATCGTTTTTAGTTTGTATGGAGAAAGGCACTTCCGGCACCCAATCGGCCGTATTAATGACGTTAAAGCCCCAGCCGTTGCGTGTGAGGTTTTCAAACGCGTAGGCATAATACAAATTCCCCGGTTTAGGGGCCGCGCTGCAATAGGTTTTAAAGCGAATGTCGGCCGGTAATTTTCCTGTACTTTTTAAATTTTCTAAATGGGAGGTCAATAAAAAACAAATGCCGCCGCCCTGGCTGTGACCCATAATAATAAATTCTTTAATGCCTGCTTTGTAGCAGGAGTCAATTTTCGGCACCATATCGCGCGACACATAAGCCGTGGAGATCAGCCAGCCCGCATGCACAGTTGCCTTAGGATCGTTGGCCAGGTTGTAATCAAATATAAAATTCTTTTCGAGGGTAAGGTTCCTGTTGCGGGCACCATAGCGGCGTATAAATTGGGCACCCAACTTTTGGCGGCAGCAATAGTGCCGCGCACGCTTAACACGGCAATGTTGTCATTGGTGATCCACAGGTCCCATACGTTTTCCAAACCTACTACCGGCGAACGGTATACAAATTTAGAAAACGCCGGGTAAGGAATGGACGTGTCGGTTTCCCATTTATCGAGGTCCACATGCTGCTTCTGCATGATCTTCAGCAGCTCTATGTATTCTTTTTTATCAAAACCCGGTTTTAACTTCTGTGCATTACTGTGAATTGACGACAGGATAAAACAGAACATTAAAGAGGAGAGGAGGAGTGCTTTCATGAGCGATAGTTTTAAATTTAAAGATAAACTATATTTTAATTAAGATGATATTAGCTCCTATCTCTTTTAAAAAAAGTTAAATTACCGTAAAGCTTTGCCGCATTTCATTAAATAACAATGTCTATACAGCTAAGCACTGTATTAATTTATATATTTGGCCTCTTAAATCAGTAACCAATTTAAACCAACCCTATATGTTACAAAAACTAAAAACATTTTCGGCCGCTGTTGCTTTTACAGTTGCAGCAACCACTACGCTTACAGCGCAATTAAAAGTGCCGGCACCAAGCCCGTCACAAACCCTTAAGCAAGCATTAGGCTTATCAGACCTTACCATCGAATACTCCCGCCCGGGTGTTAAAAGCCGTACCATTTACGGTGATGTGGTTCCTTTCGGCAAAATATGGCGCACAGGCGCTAACGGTGCTACTAAAATTACCTTTGGCGAAGACGTAAAGGTAGAAGGCAATGCAGTAGCTGCAGGAACGTACGCATTGTATACGACTCCAAATAAAGACAGCTGGGAAATTATGTTATATAAAGACCTTACTTTAGGCGGTAACGTGGGAGATTACAAAAAAGAAAATGAATTGTTGCGTTTTACGGTAAAACCAAA
>JBBRHI010000370.1:0-3893 GCA_038222995.1 Bacteroidia bacterium
TTTACGGTACAAGGTACAGCCTTATGCTTAACCAATAACACCAAAGGGTCATCAAGCTCTACACTAACGAACGAACCTGTAGCAGAATGTGCCTGTGATACAGCGGCTATTTTGGCAAGTGTAAAAATAAAAGGCATTCCTCCTTCTTCTTCTAAAGCAGAATTAAAGCAAGGAACTATAACGAGTAATGAAGTAAGTTCAGTTAACCCCGGAGAAGAAAATAAATCGTGGTGGGGAATATTTATTGCAGGGTTTATAGGGGGGTTAGCCGCTTTGTTAACACCTTGCGTGTTCCCTATGATTCCTATGAATGTGAGCTTTTTCACTAAACAAAGCAAAACAAAATCGCAGGGAATAAGAAATGCTTTTTTGTATGCTGCTTCTATTATTGTATTATATGTTGGGCTTGGCTTAGGTGTAACCTTGGTATTCGGCGCGGGGGCTCTGCATTCGTTATCTACCAATATCTGGTTTAACCTGGCATTTTTTGTTTTGCTGCTCGTATTTGCCATGTCGTTTTTAGGAGCTTTTGAAATTACGTTACCAAGCGGCTTCGTTAATAAAATGGATTCAAAATCCGATAAAGGCGGTTACATCGGTATCTTCTTTATGGCTTTTACATTGGCATTGGTTTCTTTTTCATGTACAGGCCCTATCATCGGGACCTTATTAGTTCAAGCCTCATCCACAGGCACTATATCGGGCCCGTTCTTTGGGATGTTTGGTTTTTCATTAGCACTGGCCTTGCCGTTTGGCTTATTTGCCGCTTTCCCTGGTTGGTTAAATTCATTACCGCAATCGGGCGGCTGGTTAAATGCCGTTAAAGTAACATTAGGTTTTTTAGAGTTAGCATTAGCTTTAAAATTTGCTTCTAATGCTGATTTAGTAGTTCAGGCAGGTATTTTAACCCGTGAAGTATTTGTGGGATTGTGGATCGTGATCTTTGCTTTATTAACCATGTATTTATTAGGCTTATTTAAAACGCCGCATGACAGCGACGTGAAACATATTTCTGTAACGCGATTGTTTATTGCGATTGCCGCTTTCTTCACTACCATTTATTTAATACCGGGAATGTGGGGAGCACCTTTAAAATTACTCAGCGGCATTTTGCCTCCGTTAGAATATTCTGAATCGCCGCACGGCTTTGGAAGTAATTCATCAAACACTTCTTCAAATAATAGTGTGCCGCAGGATGAAGAGTTCGGCAAATTTATGGAAGTAAATAAAAACGGTATTGTCCATTTTAAAAACCACTATGAAAAAGCACTGGCATATGCTAAGAAAGTCGGGAAACCTTTATTAATAGACTTTACCGGCCATGCCTGCGCTAATTGCAGAAAGACAGAAGATTATGTTTGGCCTGATGCCGAAGTAATAAAACGTTTGAATAGTGATATTGTATTGGTGTCATTATATGTAGATGATAAACGCGAGCTTGACCCAAAGGAATATATAAAAGTACAATGGTATGGTAAAGAACGAGAGATCACAGATATTGGCGACAAATATAAATACATGGAAGAGTCTGTTTACAAACAAAGCACTCAACCTTTATATGTATTGGTAGACGGCAATGAAAAGCCGTTGAATGCCATAAGGGGCTACAACCCAAGCATTGAAGAGTATATCAGTTGGTTAGACGAAGGCATTAAAAATTATAAAAAATAATGTATGCGGTTTGTTATTCAACGGGTAACAGAAGCAAGTATTACTATTGACGATATTTTATATTCCGAAATAAAAAAAGGACTCTTAATATTGGTTGGTGTTGAAGACGCTGATACCAAAGAAGACGCAGAATGGCTTTGTAATAAGGTAACAGGTTTACGAATTTTTTCGGATGCAGAGGGTAAGATGAATGTATCGTTAGCGGAAATTAAAGGCGATATTTTACTGGTGTCTCAGTTCACGCTATTCGCCTCTACCAAAAAAGGAAACCGGCCTTCTTTTACCGGATCGGCTAAGCCGAATGTTGCTATTCCCTTATATGAATATTGTATTGAACAACTTTCATGGTTGCTTAAAAAGCCCGTTAAAACAGGTAAATTCGGCGCAGACATGAAAATAAGTTTAATAAATGACGGGCCGGTTACTATTTTGATGGATAGTAAAAAAAGAGAATAAAATAAGTTTAAAAAAAATCCACTTAAACAAGCTACCAGATCTTCCACTCAGCTTTCCCGCTTTCCCAGTATTCGTTTAAATCTTGTTTGTCTTTAAGTGTATCCATCGGCTTCCAGAAACCCTTGTGTTTATACGCTGCCAGTTCGTTATCCTTTGCCAAATTTTCCAAAGGAGCTTGTTCCCATATGGTTGTATCACCGTCGATGTATTTAAAAATACCGGGTTCACATACAAAAAACCCTCCGTTAATCCAGCTGCCGTCACCTTTCGGCTTTTCAAAAAATGATTCTACTTCATTCTTCTCATTTATTCCTAAAGCCCCGAAACGTCCGCTTGGCTGCACAGCCGTAACGGTAGCCAGTTTTTTATGTTGCTTGTGTGTGTTTAATAATTCGTTTATATCCACATTACTAACCCCGTCGCCATAGGTCAGCATAAATGTTTCATTATTTACATAGGATTGTATGCGTTTAATACGTCCTCCTGTTAAGGTATCTTTACCGGTATCCACTAATGTTACTTTCCAGTTCTCAGAGCTTGTGTTATGAACCTCCATTTTGTTATTTGCCAAATCAAATGTAATATCTGCATGATGAAGAAATAAATTAGAGAAATATTCTTTTATAAAATGTCCTTTATATCCGCAGCAAACAACAAATTCGTTATAGCCGTAATGACTGTATGTTTTCATGATGTGCCATAGTATCGGCTTACCCCCAATTTCAACCATTGGCTTAGGCCTGGTATCAGTCTCTTCTGAGATGCGGGTTCCAAGACCGCCGGCTAGTATTATAACTTTCATGCCTTGAATATACAACAATAAATATGACTTAAAAACCATTGAAGAATTATTATTTAACACAAAAACAATTCTTTTTAGATCTTTATTTTTATATTTGATTAACATTATTACTTGTACGCATGAAAAAAGCATTTTCAATTATTTCAATATTTTGTATTTTATCAAACGCTAAATCGCAGAACGTTTGTAATGTAAGTCAATTACCGGCCAACTTACAAAATGGCCTAGTTGCGTTTTATCCATTTTGCGGTAATGCATCTGATGTTACTTCAAATGCGTATAACGGAACTGCCTCTAACGCTACATTAACGACAGACAGATTTGGAAATGCCAATAGCGCCTACAGTTTTAATGCAACGAATTCAGAAAGTGCTGGTTCTAATGCATTTTTTAATCCGAGTTGGACAGGTTATACAATTTCCGCTTGGTTCTGCTCTAATAACTCTAATAAACAGGAACAGGAAATTTTAAATACAATACCGCATAATAGCCTCGGACTTGGATACAATTATACCGGCAGCTGGACAGGTTACTGCCTCTATTCTCTCAATAGTGATCCTAATAACGGCTCATGGGATATTGTATTAGGAGAAACAGGGTCTTTTAATAATTATAGTGTTAACACCTGGTATAATATTGTTTTAGTAAAAAACGGAACAACCTGGAAACAGTATATTAATGGCACCTTAGATAATACTTTTACAAACGCTACAACTATTGCCAACATAACCACAGGCTTACGAATAGGTTCGGGCGCCTCGTCTGCAGAATGTTTTTCAGGAA
Organism: Bacteroidia bacterium; assembly: GCA_038222995.1. GTDB lineage: Bacteria > Bacteroidota > Bacteroidia > B-17B0 > Aurantibacillaceae > UBA4416. Next base: position 3,713 of record JBBRHI010000370.1, read on the forward strand.
AGCTTGACGACTATATGATTTATAACAGGGTATTAAGTGAACCTGAAATTTCAACCCTATATCATAACACAACTGTATCAGTTCCAGAATACAATAATCTGGTGAATTTTTCATTGTACCCAAATCCATCTAACGGAAACTTTATAGTAGAATATAATAATGCTGATTTTAAGAAATTAAA
>JBBRHI010000371.1:0-3879 GCA_038222995.1 Bacteroidia bacterium
ATGGATTGCTTTGATCTGTATTTTTATGAAGAACTGGCAAAGAGTAAAGACCAAACGTTATCAGGCATTGCCCAAAAATCTATTAAAGAAGTAACCTACCATTTGCGCCACACCTCCTCATGGGTTACCCGTTTTGGAGACGGTACCGAGGAAAGCCACAACAGGGCACAAACCGCTGTTAACGAGCTATGGGCATATACAGGTGAGCTGTTTGAAATGAACGAAGTAGATGCTGTTTTGATTAAAGAAGGAATTGCCGTTGATCTGTTGGCAGTAAAGTTGAAGTGGGAAAAGTATATGGGAGATCTGTTAGAAAAATCTACTTTGGTAAAGCCCGAAAATGTGTTTATGCACACAGGCAGCCGCAAGGGAATTCATACAGAACATTTAGCGTTTATCCTCGCAGAAATGCAGGCTCTGCCAAGAATGTTTCCTGATGCAAAATGGTAATTCACACTTAAACAAAACACATGAAAAAAATCTTCTTTCTAAGCTTAATGCTGCTTTCATTCGCAGGCTTTACACAAACAAAACAAGTTGACAGAATAAATATTAAAATGGATACACTATCCAAAGCCGTAAGGGTAGCTGATATTATTGATGTTGATATCAGGTCTTGCAGAATATTAAGTTATCATTTTACCGCTAAACCGGGGAAAAATGCAAAGTCAATCGACGTAACAGGGGAAGAACTTACCCAAGAAGTGAAAGAAAACATAAAAATGTTAACAGTAGGCGAGCATTTTGTGATCGATAATATTAAATACGAATGTACGCCGGAGTTTAAGCGTAACTTCAATTTTGTAATTGTAAAATAGGTTGATAACTAGTTTTTAAATTTCTTTATCAATTTGCAGGGAAAAGTAACTTAGCTTTCTACAAGTCACTATACTTTTATGCAAAAATTAATTTTCATTATATGCATGTGCCTCACCTTTGCGGGTATATCACAGGTAAAGCAAAATCCTTCCGTAAAAATAAGCGCTGCAAAATTTGCAAAAGCAAAAAAGCTCACAAACCTTATACCGCCCGTTAAAGGCTGTACTATTACAGGGTATCATTTTTTAACAAGCATTGGTAATACCGTTAAATCTTTTGATGTAAAAGGAGGGGATGTTACAAGCACAATGAAACTGCTTGTGAAGGAAGTTAAAAAAGGAACAAAAGTAGAAATTGATAATATTAAGTCCGGTTGCCCTAATGAGTATAAACGGAAATATATTTTTATTATCAACTAATGGGATTTAAAGAAGATTGGAAGAAGATCTCTCCTTATTTTGTTGATGTTTGGCAATACATTGTTATTATTGTAATAATGGTCATTGCCGCTATTTTTATTTTATAGAGGAGCGAATGGCTAAAAAAATCAGGTTCGGCTTATTCATTTTAATCACCGTATTGTTTTCATGCAAGTCCGATCTATTCACGCATCGTCACTACAGATCCGGATTTTACAGGGAAGTTATCGCAACAGCACACAAACACGATCTCAAAAATGAAAATCCGGTAACGGTTGAGCAAGCATTTCAGGAAATTAGACCTTGTGTTAAACCTAATCCTGTTCGTAAATTAGCACCCGCAAGCTCTTTAAACGCGTCACTTTTAAGAAACGCACCTTTAAAAGACAGTATTATTATTACAAGAAAAAGAGGTAAAAGACACATCCGGCAAGTGTTTCAAAATAATAATAATTTTGATGTTTTAGTCATCAAGAGAGAAGGGCATAAGGATATTATCCGTAAAGAAAGAGCTGAAAGACTTAAGCTTATTTATGAATTTAAGCCTTTAGTAATAATAGCTTTGATTTTAAGTATTTTTCCGGTAATTGGCCTTATTATTAGTCTTCATGCGGTACATAGAAAAAAAGAATTATTAAAATACAATGAAAAAAAAGTTGTAAATGAAAGCCGTGAACGATTAATCGCTTCAATTGTTATATCTTTAACGATTAATATTTTAATTGTATTATTACTTATTTTTCTGATTTTTGTTTTTGTAACAGGTATAGTGGTCGGCATATGAAAAACGAGGAATACATAAAGCAAATTCTTTCAGAGATCCCCGACCCGGAAATTCCTGTTATTTCAATTACAGATCTTGGCGTAATAAGAGACATAACCATCCTTAATGATACAGATATTGAGCTGAAAATTACGCCTACCTATAGCGGTTGTCCTGCTATGAAACAAATAGAGGATGATGTTCGCAAAAAATTAACGGAACACGGCTTTACGTCTATAAAGATAAATACCGTATTTTCTCCGCCCTGGACAACCGATTGGATCAACCCCGAAGCTAAGGAGAGATTAAGGCAATACGGCATTGCTCCACCCGAACATACGACTGAAGATAAGAGCTGGCTTACAGGTAAGGAGAAAGTAATTCTTTGTCCGCGTTGTAAATCTGTGCATACAAAGCTTATTTCACAGTTTGGCAGCACAGCGTGTAAAGCATTATATCAATGCCAAGATTGCCTCGAACCGTTCGATTATTTTAAATGTATTTAACGGGAATGTAATTTTCCGCCTGTCGACGAAATAACTTTTTTTTATTACGAATTATGTTTTATCTTAGCTTAAATTAGTTTTTTATGCTAAGTAAACTGTTTGTTGACCGCATTGTAAATAATTTTTTAGAACATGTTTTTGTTTTAAATAGCACAGGAGAAGTTCTGTTTCATACAGATAATGTAGAAAATCTGTTCGGCTATACCAAAGAAGAGATAGAAAATAAAGGGTTTGGTTTTTTATTTCTGCAAAAGGATGCTTTAAAAGAATGTATGCAGAAGGCTGAAAAGTACGGAGAATCTATCTGTACAGAAAACTTCAGGCATAAAACCAAAAGCTATATTAATATCGCCTATAGGATCTATTTTGAAGATGTATCGAAGGAAGGCGGGAAAACCTTTATCATGTATTTGAGGGATAACACAAAGCAGAATATGATGAGGAAAGACATTATCAAGAAAAGCTTAACAATCGAAAATCTTTCAAAATCAAGAATGATCCGCGAAGGAAAGATCGATGAGGCCATCTATGAAATCCTGGAGTCCTGTTCCCGCGCTATGCATACCACGCGTGTTAATGCCTGGGTATTTGATCATGATAAAACACAAATACAATGCATCGGTAATTTTGATGCCCGCGAAAACAAACTGGTTCCCCAAAGCGCATTACCCCGTTTATCCATGCCTTTGTATTTCAAATTATTTGAGACCGAAAAAATTATTATTACACGGGATGCTTTTAAAGAGACCAAAACAGCCGAATTATACGACTTTTATTTAAAGCCGAACAACATTCAATCGCTGATGGATATACCCGTACGCATTGAAGGGGAAATGGTAGGTATTATATGTTTTGAAAATGTTGGTTCGCCTCGTGAATGGACGTTACAGGAACAAAAATTCGGCTTGGTGGCATCGCAAATGCTTTCATTAACGATTGAAACACATAACAAACAACGAGCAGCGCAGGCATTGAAAGTATCGTTAGCGGAAAAAACAGTATTGTTGCAGGAAGTTCACCATCGGGTTAAAAACAATTTAAGTATTGTAGGAAGCTTAATAAACCTGCAGGCAGAAAAATCGAAAGACGAATATCATAAACAATTATTTATGGAATGCCGTAATCGCCTTGATTCTATTGCCACCGTGCACGAATTAATTTATAAAGCCAAATCTTATTCAAGCTTAAACTTTAAATTATATTTGGATCAGATCATTGATCATATTGCCCAATCGTATCATTCCGTGAAATCTATAAAAATAGAAAAAGAAATTACGGATGTCCAAGTCGAAAATTCAACGGCGATACCCCTAGCGCTTATTGTAAACGAATTAATTTATAAAGCCAAATCTTATTCAAGCTTAAACTTTAA
>JBBRHI010000372.1:0-3877 GCA_038222995.1 Bacteroidia bacterium
CTGTTGCTTGAATTGCGAATGGTCTTTCCGTCGCTGTCAATGCTGCCTACAGACGAATTGCTTGAGTTTCTTAATGTTTTTCCGTCGCTGTCCATTTTAAATTGTGCAGAGGCAAGGGTTGAAATAATTGAAAACAGGATAATGGCAAGAGTCGATTTCAGGGATGGTTTCATGTGAATTATTTTAGGTATCTAAATATAAGATCGTTTTTGTAAGGTTGATACTACAGTTTATTTAATTTTAATTCGTAGCCTGTATTTAAAGCACTTGTTATAAAGCTCATGTAAGTTTGATCATCGGTGAAATAAAGAGAAGCATTTTGCCCTTTCTCAGCATTCAGGATCACTTTATTTTCTAAACCTTTTTTTCCTAAAAACACATAGTTGAATGCTCGTTTTCCTGTGAGTATATTTATTTTCTTAAGTATATAAAATGAATTATTCAACTTATCGAGGCCTGTTTTAATAATAATGGAATTATGAGCTGCTGCATATTTAAATTTATCGTAATCATTTACCGTATTTAAGTAAAACTTCCCGTTAGCATCTCCTTTAGTAGTACTGATAAGCCCCGGAACTGCTTTAGAACAAACATAAAATGCGGAAGGCTTTATACTATACCCATCTTCATTCGGCATAAGTGTTATATGCCATGAAGTGTAATAAGTCATTACATCAGGCTTTGTTTGCTCATAAATATCAGCGGTAATATTAAAACCGGTATTAGGATTTTTTGTGAATGTTCTTACTTTAAAATGAAGCGGTAATACAAGGGTTCCCGGTTTTGCCGGCGGAGCGATCGGAAGCGGTTTTTCGATTCTTGCAGTTACTTCTCCTGAGCTGTCAATACTAATTAAAAATAACTGATGGGTAGAAGCCGCATCTTTAAAGTCAGCTTTTTGAGTCTTAAAGTCGAGTATAGAATTTGGGTAAATGCTCCCTACAATATCAAGGCTTTTAGATGATTTATGATACAGCGCATTAGAATATAGATAAAGCCGGTTATCGCCTTTGCCGTTTAATTTTGTTCCTTTAATTAGAATACCGGTTTTAACATCGATCCTCAATATCCACTGTCCTTTTTTTAATCCGTCATACACATTGGCAGAAAGCATGATGCAGTTAGAGTCTGCATAAATAATGCTTGCCCTGTTTATATATTGTCTTTCAAAAGCATATTGCCACTTAAAATCATACTCAAAAGGCTTATCCATAGCCTTAACCGTGTATTTGGATAAATAGAATTGTTTGCCGGTAGTATCTATATTTGTTTTGATGATATAAAGATCCCGTCGAAAAATGTAGTTCTCATCATCGAAAGCAGTTAATGAGTTAATATGGTTCGCATCATAATTAGTGACCGAACAAATGGATTCTAGTTTATCATTTACTCTAAAAAGAGTAACCAGGTTTTTTTGATCGGATAACTGGAAGTAAAAATTTAAAACGCTGTGTAACGTATCGGCGGTTACCTCTAAATAATCTGTCGGTAAATGTTTTCCGAGGGTAAATTCGGTACTGTCTTTTAATTTTAATGAATCAGAATAAGAAAAGCATTTAAAAAGTAAGGCATCTTTTTTTTGCCGGTACCCGAATACATAAACTGTATGATTGTAGTATAATGACGCTGCCGATACTAGCTCTTGTTTTATAACCTGTGCCTTTAATTGAGCGGAGATAAGAGCTGCCGTCAAAAATATACATCGTTTATTGCCCATTATTACAAATATAGCCATTAATAAAACAACCCGAAAATAGCTTGCAAAACACTATTTTTAATGGTATTCTTGTGCAGCTAAATTAAACCCATGAACTCAACAAAACTTTTTATAATCCCAATTACAGTAGCCCTTACGTTAAGCGCCTGTAAATCCAACCAACGAGAAACGAGTGACGACTCTATCGTTATTAAAAAAGATTCTGCCATGTCTGATCCTTCAAAACCTTTCCAATACGTTAGCGAACAATTTGCCGACCTCAGGATTTTACGCTACGAAATTCCCGGATTTAATGAGCTAACCTTACAACAAAAAGAACTATTGTATTATTTATCCGAAGCGGCACTTTGCGGACGTGATATAGCCTGGGACCAAAACTATAAATATGCCTTGACGGTCCGTAAAACAATTGATGCCATCGTTGAAAATTATAAGGGCGATGTAAATGCGGCTGATTATAAAAACTTTATAGTGTATGCTAAACGGGTTTGGTTTAGCCGCGGCATCCATCATCACTACAGCAGTGATAAATTTATCCCTGAATGTTCTCAAGCCTATTTGGAAGCATTGATAAAGGGTTTAGACATTTCTTTGTTGCCTGTAAAACAAGGTGAAACTAAAGAAGCATTTGTTACGCGGGTAATGCCTATCATATGTGACCCGAAAGTTGCACCTAAAAAAGTAAGCCTGGATGCAAGTAAAGACCTGATCACTAACTCGGCAGTTAATTTTTATGAAGGTGTGAACCAGGAAGAAGCTATCGCTTTTTATGATAAACTGACCGATAAAAAAAGTAAAACTCCTGTGATGGTAGGCTTAAACAGTAAGCTCATTAAGGAGAATGGCGTTATTGTAGAGAAGACCTGGAAGGTTGGCGGAATGTATACGAAAGCCATCGAAAAAATTGTGTTTTGGTTAGAAAAAGCAATTGCAGTGGCTGAAAATCCGGAGCAAAAAACAGCTTTAGAAAAGCTCGTTCTGTTTTATAAATCAGGCTCTTTAAAAGATTTCGATGAGTATAACATCGCGTGGGTAAAAGACTCCAACAGTGCCATTGATGTTGTAAACGGATTTATTGAAGTGTATGAAGATCCTTTAGGTAAAAAAGGTTCTTATGAGTCGGTGGTTTCGGTAAAAGATTTTGAAGCTTCAAAACGTATTGCTGCCATTGGTGCAAACGCCCAATGGTTTGAAGACCATTCTACCTTATTTCCTGAACATAAAAAGAAAAACGTAAAAGGAATTTCTGCTAAAGTAATTAATGCGGTGATGGAAAGCGGTGATGCTGCGCCAAGCACACCGATAGGAATTAACTTGCCGAATAATGAATGGATCAGGGAAACACACGGTTCCAAATCTGTAAATCTTGGTAACATTGTAGAGGCTTATGATAAAGCCGCCGGCGGAAGTGTGGTAAATGAATTTTATTATAATGACGCGATCAAAAAAAATGTATTGGATTATGCGGGTTTAGCCGACAAACTGCATACGGATATGCATGAAGTGATAGGCCATGCCAGTGGACAAATTGAGCCGGGAGTAGGGCAGCCGCATGAGACTTTAAAAAATTATGCGTCTTCTTTAGAAGAAGCAAGAGCAGATTTGGTAGCCTTGTATTATTTAATGGATCAAAAATTAGTAGAGCTTGGTGTAATGCCTTCATTGGATTACGGTAAGGCCGCTTATGATGAATACATTACAAAAGGCTTAATGGTACAACTATCTCGTCTTAAAATAGGAGATAATATTGAAGAAGCGCATATGCGCAACAGGCAAATGGTTGCAGCATGGGCATTTGAAAAAGGCAAGCCGCAAAACGTTATACAGAAAAAATTTGAGAACGGAAAAACTTATTTTGTGATTAATGATTATTTAAAACTGCGTGTTTTATTTGGTGAATTACTAAAAGAAATCCAACGTATTAAATCTAAAGGAGATTATACAGCAGGTAAAAACCTGATCGAAAACTATGGTGTAAAAGTAGATTTAGCTTTACATAAAGAAGTATTGGAACGTTACAAAAAGTTGTCTATGGCTCCTTACCAGGGCTTTATTCAGCCTAAATTAATACCTGTTATGGAAGGCGGTAAAATAATGGATGTTAAAGTGGAATACCCGACAAGTTTTATGGATCAAATGTTGGAATACGGTAAAAATTAT
>JBBRHI010000373.1:0-3872 GCA_038222995.1 Bacteroidia bacterium
AAAGGGCGGGGATATATACCTCGATAAAGAAATCCTTGCCTTAGTGGAACAAAGTAATTTTAAAAAGGTATCTGATAAAATGGTGGCTGTGATTGAAGATAGCAGAATCAGCCAGCTTGTGGAAATAATTCAAAAAAATCATAGCTGTTCTGTTACAATTAATTCGGCGCAGATGAGAGATATAGAACATACTTCTCATCGTTATAATAATCGAAAGGTTATTGAACTGCCTCCACCCGAAAGTGACAAAGTCAATAATACTATTTTTCTTTTGGAACTGGAAGCCGAAGCTCTTGGCTTAGAACTTGAATTATTAGCAGCTTAACTTATAACGGAAATATTCATTATTAGCTCACCATTAATTAATTCAGTAAGTTTTAGATCATGTGTTTGATACCATGTTATTATGTCTGATTGCTTTACCACACGCCAGACGTTTAACATCTTTAAAAGTTTATAATCTGGCCCTACTGCAACAATACCGAATACAGGGCATAAAGGGTGTAAGTCAAATTTTAAAAAAGCTGCTTGCGGATTATGTATTTCAATAATTAGCATAATATCTTCTGCTGTCATTTATTGAGTTTTTTAACAAAGATATACGCATTATGATAAAAATCGAAAACTACAACGAGAAAGTTGCCTCCATTGACATAAATACTTTACCGGAAGCGTTGAGGAAAGGATATGACTTTGTAAAGAAAGTAACCATTAACGGTTCTCATTGGGATACCTATCATGCCAGCGAAACCATTAAAAAGACGATTGACACTTATTTTGAGAAGTTGTCCGCATTTATGTCTGCTGGTAATAAAACAGGCGCAAAACAGGTTAGCAGGAAAGTACAAACAAAAGAAGGGCATATAAAAGTGGACGCTGCTTTGCGAAAGCACGAAATAAAAAAAAGCCATCCAATTAAAGAGCGGGATGATTTAAAAATTGACGAAGCGATTTTTGTCGAGCGTGTTCCCGATGAAGTACGCTTTATCAAACGCTTTGTGGGATTGCATGGACATACTAAAACAAAAGAGTATTTGCTTGGCTTTATTAACAGCCTGCAAAAATCGATTGTTGAAAAGCGCATTCGTAAAACATCAGAATATGCCGGGCAAATACGCTTCATACAAGAAAGGCTGATTGAAACTTATAATTGCATGAAAAAAGAAATTGTTATCGAGCTGAAACCGGAAACCCTTGAAGCATTAAGAAGGATAGGGTTTAGCGAAAAAATTCTTGTATCCATTGGATTTATTAAACGCTACATTGGTTTAAATGAAAAGCCAGACATGAGGGATAGAGCAAGGAAGTTATTGCTTCAGGTAAACAGCGCCTATCAAAAAGGTAGGATAACTGATAGCGACCCTTACATTATTGAAGTACATGAGATTAAGAAGAACCTGGAGCATTTCATTGGGGATAGGACTATTAAGGTATTGGAAATTGAGAAAGCTACACTTAACGGCCTTGAAGGCATTATTAATGGCTGCAATTGCGGACAGCTTAATGGCATTGAGGGGAATGGTAAGCCAACAATTATGAATAGCGTTGATTTTGCCAACATGCACTTTAATACCATCGGCTTAACGGGTAAATGGTTTGACCTGATCGGCGACCCGTCAAGCAATTTTACAGCAATGGTGTATGGGAAGCCCAAAATGGGCAAATCTTATTTGTGCATAGACTTTGCCGGCTACCTTGCCCGGCATCACGGAAAGGTGCTGTATGTAGCCAAAGAAGAGGGATTAGACTATACCTTGCAGCAGAAGCTAACCGATAAGAATGTGCAGCATTCGAATTTAGATGTGGCCTCACAAATCCCGCAATCACTGTCTAAGTATGACTTTATCTTTTTGGATAGTGTAAACAAGCTGGGTTTGCAGCCCGAAGACCTAACCAGGTTAAAGGCAGACTATCCGGGCAAATCGTTTATTTATGTATTTCAATCTACCAAAGATGGAAACTTTAGGGGTGAAAATAGTTTTCAACATGATGTTGATGTTGTGATCGAAATACCTGAGAAAGGCAAAGCTGTACAATTTGGCAGGTTTAATCAAGGTGGGGAAATTTCAATTTTTTAGTACTTTCACCCATTATAGGGTAATATGGGCTGGCCTGTTCTCAGGCTGCCTTTTTTATTTCTATGAAAAATACTATGCCGTTACGTTTTTAGAATAATCAAACAGTAAATGGTATAATGTAAAAATATCTTTTGGCTTGTAATCCTTTTTATGAACAGATAGATAGCTTCCGTCAAACTCTGTATTCAGTATAATTGATGTTAAGTATTGAGTAGTCTCAATAGTAGTAGACGCTTTTAATTTTTTTGATAACTCGTTAGAAGCCACCGTTGAGTTGATACTGGCATCTTCAATAAAACCAATCATACCTTCAAAAGGTAGGCGCAAGTTAGTGTGATCTCTTTCTGTGAATTTTCGAATATCACTGATATATTCCAAGTAACTTTTTGTTCCAACTATCCTCTTACATTCTAATGCAAAATAAACGTGTTCATCATGTTCTTTCCATTCATTTTGCAAACCTAATTTATTAATGTAAATATCAATTTTATCTGGCTTATTTTTCCCGTCATTTGAATCTACATACTTTTTTTGAGTCTCATAGCTAAAGTTGATTTGCTCTAAATGAGATACTTTACTCTGCAAAATAGCTTTGTTTTCAATAAGATAATTATCTACAAATTCAATTTTCAAATAATCTTCAAATTTATGTGATGTGCTTGCCTTCACTATGGCTTTGCTATAAGTAGGCTTATCCTTTTGAAGGAGATTATAACACTCAGCGACATACCAAAGAATATGCTTAATTCGATCATTAGTGATGGCAATGACCTGTGTTCGATTTTGTATAAAGGAAGAAGCGTTAAGCACCATTCAAGCTTTCTTTTAATCTGTTCAATTCTGCATATTCTATTGCTTCTTTTATTTCTGCGACATCATACCACGCTATTGCCCTATGCCAACATTTATATTCATTAGGCTTAATTATGTAGAATGAATTTTGCTCGAAGCCTTTAATGTCTTTTTGGACATAAATATTTTTTGTGGAATCTTTGCTATTTGTAAGCTTAGAAATGCTTAGATTATTAGCTATTCTCTTTAAAACTTCCTTCTCATTAGTATCATCATTTACAATTACAACTTCTGTATCGGGTAATTCCTTAGAAAATACAAAGTTCATTGCAATAAAATAATTCAAAGGATATACTTCTATCTGTAAGTATTCATCTTTATAAATCTTTTTAAATTCTTCCAAGAAGACGTTTGCATATAGGTTTAAAATGTCAAGATTACTATTGACTTTTTTCGTAAAAAGAGCTTGCTTGCTTTCTTGAAATTGGTATCGAGAAATATTTAGAACATAGTCAATGAGGTCTTTTTCATATCCGCTTACATTGTAAAGCTTATGAACTGTTTTATTGACATTTTCAATAATAATATTATTTTTTTGAGGTTCTCCGAGAGAAAATTGCTCATAATGACTTTTATACGGTTTAATAAATTCGGTTATTAAAGCAATTAAAGTTGCTTTAGTGTCTTTATTAGGTACGATGTATGGGAATGTTAAATACTCGTCATCCAATCTAATTTGAGGACGGGTAGAGACACCCCACGACCCTGATGTGATAAAAATGAAGTATTCGTATAAATCTGAAATCAGAAAAGAATATAAGCAAAGTATATCACTTCCTTTTTTAACGCTACTTAGAGAAAACACGCCAGAACGAAAGACATAGCTTTTGTCTGTTAATGAAATTACAATTTCAGATTCATTTTTTGCCTGCTCCTTAATTAATATTTGAGTCCCTTCATATAACCCCTTTTCTCGCCCGCTTTTTATATACGAATCAATTT
>JBBRHI010000374.1:0-3868 GCA_038222995.1 Bacteroidia bacterium
CACTGTTCCTGCCGAACTTGAACTGCCGCCAAAAGGCAAGCTAAAGGTTATATCGGCAGACTTGGTACTGAAAAAATAATCATAGCCGCTCGGGTCGGTATACTTTAAAGGGTTATTGCGGGCATAGCTGTATTTATTATAATCCTGCGCATCGGTTCCGTCATGCACTATAGGGTCAACGCTCAGCATGCGGGCATTTTGCGGGTCGTACATACGCCCGTTCATATTAATAAGGCTAAACTGAGGTAAATGCTCGTGGCCCGTGTAGCCGCAATCCAATGTGATTACATGTATTTCAATGAACGAGTTGTTTTACTAATCTACCTTTACTACTTTATAATACAGCTCCTGGTTGTTCTTAATTACCTTAAAGTAATATATTCCGGCTTTTAGTGCAGACAAATCCATTTCGGTATTGCTTTGTGTAATAGGTTGCGACATCAATTCACTTCCTTTTAAATCGATCAGGCTTACACTGTTCTTTTCTGTTGCGTCAAACTTATTAAGGCTCAATGTGATCTTTCCGGTAGTTGGGTTAGGATATACACTGATGCCCTCTTCCATCACTATCTTACTGAATTCTTTGGCTGAATCAGTGCTGTCTTTATTACCCACACGAAAGGGACTGGGATTAATTTTTCTCATTGTACGGTTACCACTGCTCGTATAGATATATTCTATTTTTGGTGTTTGTGCTGTAATATAAGACGCAATTAATAACATTAATATAGTTAATTTCATAGTGTAATATTTAGGTTAAATTAATTTTTAAAATACATGTTTTCAGTTACAAAAACATATTGCCTCCCATTAATTGTTTGTGAAACCCAGTTTCTGAGTATAATTTCTGTTTTAATTTGGTCTTTAACATATTTGGTAAGTATGGGATCAACCGAAAATTGAAATGAAATTTGATTACTTTCAAGATAACCGGCATAAATATAGCAATGCGGTGTTGTCATAAACAACACTGCTTCTTTAACATTATTCCTTGGTCCTATAAAAACAGAACTATGACTATTTCGGTAATCGATAGAATCTTGCAGGAAATTTACCCCTGTGTAATCGGGAATAGGAGTATAATCTGTATAATTAATATTATCAAATAAGCTTGTGTCACCGTAAAATTTATAAACTCTCGGTGTAAAATAATTGGTGTGAGTTGTGTCCTTACAGTCGTAAGAATAAGGAACGGCTGTCCGTTTAAAAAAAATGTTGTTTACTTTTACAGTGTCTATCAATAAAAAGTTTCCCCCATAATAAGGAACATTTTGATATGATATTTTATCGTCTCCTCTCACCACCTCAAAGGCATAGCTAGAAACTGAATCTAGTAACGCCTGATGGTTAGTTACCGTAAAATATTTTCTGAACACAAAAAATCCGTTAGCTGTTATATTAATAAGTTCCGGTTCGGGATGCGTTTGTTGCACAACAGGCTTACAACAGGCCTCCTCATCTTTTTTTTCTTTTTTGCATGATGCCGCTAGCACGAAAAAAAATAGGGCTAACGATGTAAGCTTTAATATAGTATATGGCAAAAAACGCATGCTCTTAATTATTTAATAATGGTGATTCGATGTAATTTCTTTTTTATGTGCAGTTTTAAACTCACGATTAAATTTATGCATTATTTTTTGTAATCATATTTATCAATTGCTTCATTTTTTTCAATGGCTCCAGGTGGATAATAACGTCTTGATCCGGTAGCCATGTATTTTTGATACATCTTAAAAAAATCAGATTTGGAAGAGTCAGGCTTGACTACTAATGAACCAGGAAGATATAAATCTTTTTTTGACAATAATGATTTTTTATGCTGATCTAAATAATATTCAGAAATGAGACCTCCATTTAATTTCAAAAAAATGATTTCTTTTATACTTACGGGAGATAATGTATTGGCACCATTTGACACATTATAATTATAAGAATAAGTAATAATTTTATTACTTTTAATCTCAAAATATGTCCAGCTAATTTTGTCTCTGTTTGAAATTCTATTATAAAAACCGCTTTTTATAGAATCTTCTAAATCTTTTTGTGACAAAATATTTGCCCCAATTTGTGGAATGGTTATATCCGCGATAATATTATTTTTATAGAAAAACATATAATTATAACTTTTAATATTACGGTTTAACTTAATGGAATAGTACTTTGAAAGAAAAGTATCTTCCATCATATAAGCCTTGTTAAAATTTAAACTTAATGTATCCGTACTTCTTCGGTTTATGATGTCTGTATAATTTGCAAAGTATTTATGCGGTAAAATAATATAATTACAACTTACAAAAAAAAGTAAAAAAAGAAATGTATAAATAATTTTTACCATAAAGAGAATTTTTTCGTTGGCCAATAACCTCCATAAGGTTGTACTCCGTTTGGGGTATTAATAAAATGGGGACTATTTACAGCATTATGAATAATAATATTTTGAATAACATTTCTAACGCCATCGGAATTGAATCCTATATAATTATTACCATAACCCACATATAATCCTCCTAAACGACCGGAGGGCTCAGTCTGGAATTCCAAACAAAAAGTGGACAAAAATTTGTTAGCATTAGGCCGCATTTTTTAAGTTAGTATTAATTGATTTGTGATACTCTAAGATAGTTAAATTATTTAATTGTTTGTGTCTTCGTTTTGTGTTGTAAAAAGTTTCTATGTATTCAAAAACAGATAATGCAGCCTCTTGTTTGGTTTGGTAGTTATGATGGTAAACTAATTCCGTTTTTAGCGTTTTAAAAAAACTTTCAGCTACTGCATTATCCCAACAATTTCCTTTTCTACTCATGCTTCTTATAATAGATTTGTTTTTGGATAAATGAGTTGTAAATTCTGTACAGGCGTATTGTATACCTCTATCAGAATGAAAAATTAAAGATTGATGGTTTTGAATAGGACGATTATTTTTAGCCATGTTAAAGGCAGGAATAACGGTTTCGTTTGTTCTCATGGTATCGCTTAATGCCCATCCAATCGCTTTTCTATCAAATAAATCTATTACGGTTGTTAAATACAACCAGCCTTGTTGTGTTGAAATATATGTAATATCAGATACCCAAGCCATATTTTCTTTTTTTACAGTAAACGCTCTATTCAATACATTTTCAACTACTGGATATTTGTGCGAGGAGTTTGTTGTTACTTTGTATCGTTTTCGAATAATGCTTTTTAATCCCATCTCTTTCATAATACCGGCTACAAGTACTTTTGATGCTTTAATACATTGCATATTTAACTCTTTTGTAATGCGAGGACTACCATATCGAGCTCTACTATTTCTATAGATAAGATCTATTTCAGTTTTTAACAGGGCTCGTCTTTGGGCTCGTTTACTGGGCGTTTGTTTTAAATAATTATAATACCCACTAGTGCTTACATTAAATACTTTGCACATCTTCTCAACCGTAAATTCGTCTTTATGTTGTTTAATAAAATCAAATTTTACAGGTCTCTCTTGGAGAAGATGCCAAGAGCCTTTTTTAATATATCACGCTCCATTTCGGCATCTTTTAATGCTTTCCTTAATCTAATGTTCTCTTCCTCTTCTTTATTTTTAGGTTTACTAATAACCGATTGGCTTGTTTCTGAGTTGCCTAAATATTTTCCTCGTGTCCAGTTTCTTAGCGTTTCTCTGCTAATATGAAGCTCATCAGCTACTTGTTGTAAACTCTTGTGTTTACTTAATTCTACAGCTTGTAATTTATACTCTAGGCTGTAATGGTTGTTTACTCTTTTCATCTTGTAAAGTTAGCGCGGATAATCTTAACTTTTGTGTCCACTCAAAGGTAGTAACTCCAATACCGGGGTAGTGTTTCGTAAGATAGGGTTAACCCTATAGGCCGGTTAGCTTAAC
>JBBRHI010000375.1:0-3868 GCA_038222995.1 Bacteroidia bacterium
TAAGTCTGAAAAGCTCGTGTCTTTTTGCTGAACAAGAATAGAGATATTATTTTTTCCAAATACTGTTAATCTTCTATTACACCCAAAAACAACAACCGGCTTGTACTTAAAATCGTATAGAGTATCGTTTATTTTTGAAAGAGTGCCTTTGTATAACTTAAATTGAGAATTATCCTGATAGTGCCAGTTATAAAAACAGACCGAATCAGATAATATATGAAATTCCGTTATAAATATACTTGTAGAGTTTACCCCTACTTGTGTGCGGTATGAAGTTTGCCCGAATCCTCTTGCGAAGAAAACAATTATAAGTAAATATGTTCGTATTGCTACTTTCACGAAATTACTAAAAGCTAATTATATGTTATTGTGAAGTAACTCACAAACTATTAATTAATATTATAAATGTACCCAAATAATATAATACAAATAGGTCAATCAACCCACTGAAACAAATATTTATCATCGTAATCGATTTCAAATTTATTAAGTAAATCAATATATTCTTCTTTAAAAGTAGTTTTATTGTGATGTTCTTCCTGTTTCAAAATGTAATTAATAACAGTATCGATCTGACTTTTGGAGTAAGAGAATGCCCCGAAACCTTCTTGCCAACTAAACTTACATTTTATCCATTTTTGTTGATTGATGAAATTGGATGATCCTGCTTTAATATCTCTTACAAGATCAGAGATAGAACAAGACGGCTTAAGTCCGATTAATACATGTACATGATCCGGCATACAAAAAATGGAGAGAAGTTTTTGTTCTCGGTTTTGAATTATTCCTGCAATATACTTATGAAGCTCTTCACGATTATTTTTTGATATAAGATTTTCTCTTCCTTTAACGGCAAATACGATTTGAATATATATTTGTGTATAGGTATTAGGCATGTTAGGTCGCTCCTACGGAGCTTATAAAATTGTTAATGGTTTTTCTACAAGCAGGTCGTCCCTACGGGACTATTTATAAAGCTAATCAAATTATTCGTTAAGTTTATTTCAAAATACCATTGAAATAGTTATGTATAGGTATTAGGCACGTTAGGGCACTCCTATGGAGCTTATAAAATTGTTAACTTTTTTTCTGCAAAGGTCATCCCTAAATGCACTAATCCTTAAGATGCTAACTCCGTAGGAGTGCCCTGCTTATAGAAATGAGTATTTTTTTTACCAAGCTCCATAGGAGCGACCTAATTTTATTAAATAGCAAGATCGTCATAAATAATTATTCCAAAAACAAAAAACCCTCGCATATCTGCAAGGGTTTTTAAATTTAATAAACTAAAATGCTAATCTACGTTATCGTGTAAAAACGAATTGTTCGGACGAATTTCCGTGTTGTTATTTTCGTCTTTTCCTAAAGTGTAACGCGACACTTGCGAATCGGTTGACGGTGTAGAATTATTGTTCTCTAAATTAATTTGTTTACGTTGCCATGCCGATTCTTTTTCTAAATGCGCTAAGCCTTCAGGAGTCTTCATTTTAAGCGTTAGCTCTTTTAATTTTTTAATACGCTCTTGTGCCAAACGAATTTGCTCTTCGCGGTTAGTAGTAGCCGATTTGTCTTCCAGCTTTACATCGTCTTCCGAAGAAATATCGTTGATCACAAATTCCTGTTTAGTGGTTTCTGTAATAGAGGTATGATCGTTGGTAATGGTATGTGATGTTTCTACCGAAAACGTTTCTTCTTCTAATTGAAATACTTTAATTTCCGGTTTTGATTCTTCCTCTTCAATTTTTTGCTCAACTTTATTTTCAACATGCTTTACTTCTTCGTTCACCGGCTCCTCTACTTTATTTATAGGAGTTGTTTGCTCTTCATTCTTTGTAAATACAAACGGCTCATTGGTTTGAATTTCATCAATGATAGATGTTTGCGCAGGCTCTTGTTTAGTCACCGCCGGCTCATCTAATTTTACGATTTTACGTTCCTGGAATACCGGTGCTTCGTAACCTGAATTCATCTTTGTATTAAAGCCTGTAGCAATGATAGTAACCGAAACATTATCTCCTAAAGAAGGATCGGTCCCGTAACCTGTAATTAATTCTGCCGTGCCGCCTGCTGCTTCCTGTATGTAATCGGTAATGTCACCAAACTCGTCCATTTCAATATCATCGCTTCCGCTCATAATATTTAATAATACGTGGCGTGCACCGCTAATGTCATTATCATTTAATAACGGAGAAACCAAAGCTGCTTCCACCGCACGCAAGGCGCGTTTTTCGCCGCTTGCAATGGCAGAGCCCATAATGGCTACGCCGCTGTTCTGCATTACTGTTTTCACATCATTAAAATCAACGTTCACATGCATGTGTAAGCTGATAATTTCTGCAATGCTTTTTGCCGCGCTGGTTAATACGTTATCCGCGTGAGCAAAGGCTTCCGTCATTTTTAAGCTTCCGTAGATCTCGCGTAATTTATCGTTACCGATAACGATTAAGGTGTCTACGTATTTTTTCATTTCTTCCAAGCCTCTCTCTGCTTGCTCTCTGCGTTTTTTTCCTTCAAAAGAAAACGGAATGGTAACAATACCTACCGTAAGGATGCCTAACTCTTTTGCGATTGATGCAATAACGGGAGCTGCTCCTGTACCCGTGCCACCGCCTAAACCCGCCGTAATAAATACCATTTCGGTATTAGCGGTAAGCAATGCTTTAATTTCGTCAATGCTTTCTAAAGCAGAGTCACGGCCAACCTCAGGACGAGCCCCGGCTCCTAAGCCTTTGGTTAAAGAATTACCCAATTGTATTTTATGAGGCACCGGGCTTTTTTCCAATGCTTGTTTATCGGTATTGCAGATGATGAAGTCGACGCCTTTTATTCCTAAACGGAACATATGGTTAACGGCATTGCTTCCGCCGCCGCCCACGCCAATTACTTTTATAATTGAGCTTTCGTCTTGTGGTAATTCAAATTGCATCATGGTATTTAGTGTTAGTTGATTTGTGTGTTTGTCTGTATTTGTTGTATTGTCCATTTGGTACGTTGTTCTTTGTTTTATTGTCCCTTATCTTATGTCTCTTGTCTATCAGACTGTGTTTGCTATTTTTTGTCCAGACAATTTCCACATGTTCTACTCCACGTCGTCACTCATCCAGTCTTTTGCTTTAATGATCAATGAATCAAAGAAGTTGCCAACTTTTTTTGTAGAATGTCCTATTACTTTTTTCTCATCTTTCTTTTTAGTTTCAGGAGTTGTTGCTACTAATACTTTTTCTTCCTGTGGTTTTGAGGAGTTCAATCCGCGTTTTGCTTCTCGCTCATATTTCTCAATCCCTTTCATTACCAACCCTACGCCAGTTGCATACATGGGGTTTTTCAATTCATCATCGGCACCTGCTAAGTGTTCGTTTGGTGTACCGATGCGGCAATCCATGCCGGTAGTTAACATGACAAGCTGAGGTAAATGTTTTAACTGTGAGCCACCGCCTGTTACAACAATGCCGCCTGCCAGTTTACGTTCGAAACCCGAGTTTTTTATTTCGAATAATACAAACTCTAAAATCTCTTCCATACGTGCCTGGATAATTTGAGCCAGTGTATTAACGGAAATTTCTTTGTGCGGACGTCCTCTCAAACCCGGGATAGAGATTACCTCATTCATTTGATTTTCTTGTGCCAGCGCTGATCCGAAACGCATTTTTAATTGCTCGGCCTGTGTTTTAATAATACCGCAACCTTCTTTAATATCGTCTGTAATAATATTACCGCCAAAAGGAATCACGGCTGTATGACGAATGATACCATCATAGAAAATAGCGACATCTGTAGTACCGCCGCCAATATCCACTAATACAACACCGGCCTCTTTTTCTTCATCACTTAACACAGCATCAGCGCTTGCCAATGGTTCAAGGTGAAG
>JBBRHI010000376.1:0-3862 GCA_038222995.1 Bacteroidia bacterium
TTAAGGACTATTTGTTTGTTTTCTCCCGGACTAACGGTCTGAGAGTTAATGTTGAAATCTTTCATATTATTGACCGGGAGCGTTAAATTCGTTCCGTTCAACGTACTCAATAATTTTCCCGGCAATATCAACGCCTGTAGCGCCTTCAATGCCTTCAAGCCCGGGCGATGAGTTTACTTCCATTACTAACGGGCCTCTATCGCTTTGCAGCAAATCAACACCGGCAATTCCCAATCCTAATTTTTTTGCAGATTTTATAGCCGTGGCACGTTCTTCAGGAGTTAACTGAATGAGGGAAGCTGTTCCTCCCCGATGTAAGTTACTTCTGAATTCACCTTCTTTTGCCTGGCGTTTCATGGCACCCACAATTTGCCCGTCTACCACAAATACACGAATATCTGCGCCTTTCGATTCTTTAATAAATTCCTGAACCAGCATATTGGCATCCAGTTTTAAAAAGGCTTCAATAACAGATTTCGCTGCCTTATCATTTTCCGCTAAAATAACGCCTATACCCTGCGTTCCTTCCAGTAGCTTTACTACACAAGGTGCACCGCCAATGCTTGCAATAACCGATTCAATATCTTTAGGCTCATTGGCAAAGGCAGATTTTGGCATTCCTATACCCGCGCGTGCCAGTATTTGCAAACTGCGCAGCTTATCTCTGGAGCGTACCAAAGCCTGTGATTCTACCGCCGTAAAAATTTTCATCATCTCAAACTGCCTTACAACAGCAGAACCGTAGAAGGTGGCACTTGCACCAATCCGAGGAATTACCGCGTTAATACCGTTTACTTCTTATCCGTTGTAATAAATGTGCGGGCGACTCTGTTCAATCACTAGTACACATTTCATGTGGTCTAACACCACTACTTCATGCCCGCGCATTTCTGCTGCTTCAATAAGGCGTTTAGTAGAGTATAAATTTTTGTTCCGGGATAAGATAGCTAGTTTCATTATACTGTTTTAAGTCTTTATTTTTTTAAGGTTCATGCCGTTCGTATAAATTAAACTGACGTCTACCACGAACTTGCCTTTTAACAGGCGTCTTCCAATAAGTACGGGGTAGCGCATGTTTTCTCTGTCGCTTAATGATACGGTCGTTAATATCCTTTTTTTTCCGATCCTGATCAACGTTTTGATAATATAACGTTCCTCTTTTTCTCCGAAAGAATTTTTTATATGTTTTCTTGTGAAATTTTCAACACGGTGTACGGTATCATCCAACAGCTTGAAATGTAACCATTCTTTGCCGTCAATTTTTTTTTGTTCAATATATTTGCAGTGTATAGCCGATGTATAAGCACCTGTGTCTATTTTAGCTTCAACATGGACGATTGAAAGCATAGGAAAATCAACATATTCTCTTCTGCCGATCAGTTTTATTTTGGAGGGTCTTTGTAACATATTAATCTACTCCAAATTAATTGATTTTAATGAAAACAAAAAATTAATTTTTGTAAAACCTTACAACATCAGCCTCTTTATGAATAGAGGTGTTAGATCGGATATGACTTACGAATTGTTTGGCGAAGTAAGGCGCCAGCATAACCGCTTTTGTTCCGAACCCGTTAAAAACATGGATATTCAGTAACTCGGGATGCGTGCCAATAATGGGCCTTCTGTCAATAACCGCAGGCCTTACGCCGGCTTCATGCTTCGTAATTTGATAGGGGACTGAAATAATCGCATCCAGTTTTTTCGTTAATTCTTCTTTTGCATTTTCGGTCGGTGTATCGTTTAATTGCTCCCATTGGTAAGTTGCACCTACTTTATAAGTATTAGGGGCAACAGGCAAAATAAAGAGTCCTTTATTTAAGATGTCGTTTTCTAATAATAACCCTTCGCAGTATATGGTAATTATTTCTCCTTTAGCAGGCTTCATTGGTACCCAATTAAAGTATGGGTTTTGAGAGATTAAATGCCCTTCGCAAAAGACCATACGTGAGGCGGTAATGTTTTTATAGTTATTAGTTGATTCATGCGTTTTAAGATTTCGATGATCGAATGTTTCGTCTAAGTAGCTGCCGTTGTTTACTAAATAGTTTTTTGTATGCTCTAAAAATAAGGTTACATCGAGGTTACCGGCATTTAATACGTTTGAATAGTTTTTAATTTCATTGTTTGCAGACAACCGCAGGCCTTTATAAATTATAGGGTCTAAAAACGCATTATCGACTTTTGCTTTTTTAAGCCAGAAATCTTTTTCCTGTTCTTCCGTAAACGGTTTTATAATATGACGGTGATGAAGGAGCTCTACATTAAATAATAGTTCGGCTTCCCCATAAAATGCATTTAGTTCGGGAACCACATCATCGGCCAGCCAGCTTTTAGTGAGGCGTTTAAACACTACCGGATTCCATATACCCGCGGCAACACTTGAGCAGGAAGATAAACCGGAATTATTTACAATACAAACGGTGTATCCCGATTTTATTAAAGAAAGCGCTAACACAGAACCGGAGAGGCCTTGTCCTACAATAATAAAGTCATAGTTCATGAATTTACTTTTTAGGTTTCGGTTTTTTGTAACCGTATTTAATGCCGCGGTATGCGCCTGAGAAATAAGCAATGATCCTTACACCGTATACAAGTTGGATCTCGTTATAGTCACAAAATATTTGCCCGCCTAAACCAACATCATATTTAATTTTGTAAACAGCTTCAAGGCAGCCGTAAGCGCCAACCCTATTGTAAATACTGTTTAAAATAGTTGATAAACCAAATTCAGTACTGTCGCTTAAGGGCCTCCTGAAGTAAGAAAACGAAGGGCCTACAAATGCAGCTAAATTATATTTTTCAGTTTCCTTTCTTAAGCCTATGGCTAAATGAAAGTTATAATTATTAGCGGCCGTAAAATCGTGTCCGCTCATAAATATGCCTCCTCTAAAGTAATTTTGTTTAATATGAAAGCTGTAATCGATCGCTAAATTTTTTTCATCTTTTTCATCGTGTTGCCAGTGGCTGTTAAAGCCTGCGCCACCTCCAAAAGTCAGCCAGTTATTATACACCCTGTAGCGCTTTCCGTCATAAGCAATTTCGCGCTTGCGGTTAAAAGTATCTTTCTTAACAACAGCCGTTGAGTCGGTTTGCGACATTAGCGCTGCCGTGCTTAAAAGTGCAAACATACATATGAAAAGAGATTTCAAACAGGGTAAAGATAAATAAAACAATTTGTTTTTGCAGTGAGTAATATGAGAGAACATCGTACGGTATCTTTTAAGTAATTACTTTGGGGATGTAATTTTATAAAGCCGTTTAGTTTATTATTTTGCCATTATCCACGCATTGGGGTAATTAATACGAACTGTTTCAAGTAATGCGAAAGCCGCCTGTTTATCGTTAAAGCCGCCGCAGCTTACTACATGCAGCCCTTTATTATTTAAACCGCTTATGCCTGCGCTAATGTGCTGCTTGGCTAATTCATGAACCAACTTGGCGGCATTACTTTCTATGCCGAAGCAACCCAGCACTACTTCAAATTTTCCGCTATATGTTTTTGGAGAATGTGCAAACGAAGATTCGTGAACAAGCGTTTTATCTGCTTTCGCGGCTGCGTCATTTAAATCGGCGGTTAAAACAGTGGCCGATCCGTTTAACGTAAAAGCAGCATACCCGTTAGCATCCGCTAATAATGCAGGTTTAGCCACATCGTCAATAAAGTAGACTTTATAAGTTTTGTCTTTACCGGGTATATATGTTTTTTCAGGAGTATAGAAAGGATTAAGAGACGATTGCATTAAAGGCTGCATAGGTTTTGAATAAGCTGCCAATACTAAAAAGGCCATAGCTGCGGGGATGCCCACAGCCAAAGCCGCAACTTTAGCGTACGATTTTTTTTGTTTTTGAACCGGTTCAACTA
>JBBRHI010000377.1:0-3862 GCA_038222995.1 Bacteroidia bacterium
TAAAGATATTTTCCGTCGGAAGACATAGAACAAGCGCCTTCCCATGCAGTTGTATTAACATCACCTTTTAATTTTTGCGGAGCTGACCATTCAAAATAATCAAAGTCACTTCGGTAGATATCACCGTTGCCTGCTTCATCCTCATGGTATAAAAACAACGTTAAGCCATCGGAGCTTAATGCAATGGCCTTATCTTTTGCTCCTCCTTTGTTGATCAGTGCCGGCTTTAACCAATTGTCATTACCTTTAACGGATAAATAAACTCCTGATGTACTTACAATATCTTTACTCTCGGGGCGTGAATCTTTTTTTGTAAATATCATAACTGATTCATCAGCGGCAACTAACGGGATCTCTTCATGATCGTTTGTATTAATCACATTACCAATGTTTGTAATAACAGCATTTGTTGGATTTGAGTACACTATTTTAGCATTCACACAATATTGTTTAAGCAATTGAAGGTCGGGCTTTATTTCTTCAGAAAAATTATCTTTATTTTTTGTATTTCCTGAACTGATAATGGTTAAAGCTTCTTCAAAATTATAATTTAAGTGATTGGCTTTTGACAGGTAATAATCAATATCTTCTATTTTTTTATTTTTTTTATATACCTGGTTCATGAGCGTTAAGGCTTCCGGTTGCTTATCTGTTCGTTCAAGCGCGCATACTCCGTAACAATATTTTATAAAGGTTTCGTTTGGATGGGCTTTGTGAATGTTTTCGAAAATAGGAAGAGCTTCACAATAATTTTTCTTTTCAAATAACATAAAAGCCTGCTGCATAGAGTCACTCTGCGATGGCCTCCAGTTTTTTACATCCGTAGTTTGCGAAAAAAGAGTAAAACAAGTAAAAAGAAAAATAACAACAACTAATACCTTACTAAACATATCATCTTTAATATGCCGCAAAATTACTAATTAAATGTTAAAACAGGGTGAGCAGCAGTATATAATCTCAAATTTTAATCTTAAAAAATACACTAAATGGTAACCTTAACGTTATGGTAAACTTAAACTTGTTAAGGCTTCGCCACAAAAATACCCATTGTCTCAAGATCTTCGAGGTAAACGCGTTTGCCTTTATACAAAACAGTTACAAATGCATCCGTTTGCCCTGCGGTAATTACTTTTTTACAATGCTCCCAAGCGCCGTTCAAATTCTTAAAATCACCGCCTATTGTAATCCGTGTAATACCGTCCAGTAAAAATTGGTCAACCTCTCCCAGCCCTTTTAAATGGGCATAAGTATAGTTTTTAGGATACTTATATGCGGCGATCTGTACTTTAAATACAAGGCCTTCAGCCGTAATTTCTCCATATTTTTCTGCATAAATCCTGTTCTTTTCATGAATAGCTTTGGTTGCTACAAACGTATCTTTTTTGATAGGAATAATAGGTTTAGCAACAACAGCCGTATCTTTTTTATGAGTTGCAGCTACGGTTGGCACTACTACGGCTACCGGCTTTACAGTATCAAGGTTCGTCTCAAAATTAATGTCGAATAATTTCTCTTCAAATCCTTCTAAATTTGAGGTATTAATGTCGAGCGTTTTATAAGAAAATGATTTATACTTATACGTTAATTTAAAAAAACCTCCCGCAGGTAATGATACCAGGTAATTTCCTGTTAAAGAGTTACTGGAAAATTCCCCGAATTTTTTATTTTCTTTATTAGTGATCTCAACCGTAATATCTGCTCCAATAGCTTTGTTATCGTTTGTTATTTTTCCTTTTACAATATACACGGACGGTTTTTTGCCTACATAACCGGGGTATACCGTGTAAATATCCTGTAATCCAAAGCCGCCGCTTTTTCCGCTTGCATAATACCCTCTTTCACTGTTAGCCGATAACACATAAAAACGATCGCCGTCGGGTGTATTAATAGGGTATCCTAAATTCACAGGTTTGCTGAAGGTAGAGTCGATCCAATTTAAACGTGTTTGAAATATATCATAATCGCCCATGCTGTTTTTTCCTTTTGAACTGTAAAATAAAGTCATTCCGTCAGGGTGAATAAAAGGGGCATCATCATCTAACGCCGTATTAATGCTATCACCCAAATTAACGATATGGCCCCACGTACTGTCAGGCAACAAAGTGGCTCTGTAAATATCTCTTCCGCCAAAACCGCCGCCGCGTTCACTGCTGAAATATAATTGCCTGCCGTCTGCCGTCATTGAACAGCTGCCTTCCCATGCGTAAGAATTAACCTGTCCTTTCAATTTTTGCGGTGTTGTCCATTCGCCGTTAACAAGAGAACTCATATAAATATCGCCGTGGTCGTCCCCGTTATCCTTATAACTGAACAGGTGCATACCGTCTGCACTTAGCGCTATAGCGGCATCGTGCGAATTTGTATTAATTGATTTTACGGGTGTAGGCACTGCCCACTTATCGTTTTCTTTTACAGACTGAAAAACATCCTCATAATAAATTCCGTTAGGATCGGGCTGTTGAAACGCATTTTGTAACCCACCGGTACTTTCTTTACCGCTGTAAGTAAATAACATGATAGATTCGTCGGCTGAAATAACGGGCACATATTCATTGTATTCGGTATTTAAAATAATGCCGGCGTTTTTTATTTGTGCATTTGTGGGATGCGCATAAAATTCTTTGGCATTAATACAATATTGCTGCAATTGTTTAGCCGCCGTTTTTGTTTCTGCATTAGTACGTTTGTTGGCAAGCGATTTATCAATAAATGCCAATGCTTCGTCAAATTTATAATTATAATGGTTGGCCCTTGCCAGGTCGTATTCTATATTATCTACTTTAGGGTTTTTTGTGTAGATCTCGGTTAACAACGTTAAAGCTACCTCATGCTTGTCGCTTCGTTGCAACGCACATTTACCATAGCAATATTTTAAATATTCTTCTTTAGGATGCGCATTATACAGTTTCTCGTAAACAGGAAGCGCTAATAAATAGTTACCCTCTTCATACAATAATAAGGCATTCTGCATAGAATCATTTTCTGATCCGCGCCATTTTTTTGTATTGGTTGTTTGCGAAATAGAGATAGATACACATAAAATGAAAAAGAGTGTGTGGAGTAAAAACCTGTTCAACATATAGCGTTTATAGAATTGTGAACTTTAAATATAATATAAAATCACTTTCCTCCACGCTTTTTTAGCGAAAAGATAAGTATATCTTAATTTAAGACCTCTAAACTTCCAAGGCCTTCCCTCAAAACAACAGGTTCGTCTTCCGAACAATCAATAACCGTAGAAGCATAAAGGTTTCCAAAACCTCCGTCAATAACCAGGTCTACCTGCTTCTCGTATTGATTATGAATAACCTCAGGATCGGTAAAATATTCCATGATCTCATCATCCGTATTATGCAAACTTGTTGTAATAATAGGATTACCCAACATTGTTATGATATGGTTGCAGATAGTATTATCCGGTACACGGATACCTACCGTTTTTTTATTTTGCTTCAGCAGTTTCGGAACATTATTATTTGCTTCCAGGATAAACGTATAAGGGCCCGGCAAAGCTTTTTTCATGATACGAAAAACAGCATTGGAAATAGGCTTCGCATAATTAGATAAGTGACTCAGGTCGCTGCAAACAAACGAAAAATTTGCTTTTTCGGGTTTTATATTTTTTAGCCGGCAAAGTTTTTCAATGGCTTTAGGCCTTGTAATATCGCAACCCATAGAATAAACGGTATCAGTAGGGTAAATAATAATACCGTCGTTCTTTAATATTTCCACAACCGTTTCAATGTCTTTAGGGTGTGGATGTGTATAATTTAATCGTAATAGCATGTTGTAATTTAGGCAAAAAAAATAACCCTTCACAAATGCAAAGGGTTATTAAATATTAAATTATTTTAAGTGCTTA
>JBBRHI010000378.1:0-3856 GCA_038222995.1 Bacteroidia bacterium
TTCCTTCCAGAACAAGCTTAACAGCATTGACCTTAAATTCCTTGTCAAAGCTACGGTAGGATCTTTTAGTATCCATAATTTTGTAGTTCCTTTCTGTTACAAAATTACGTTATTCGAAGTGTAATTCAAAGTGGGGGAAGCGCAAGGGACGCAACCTAAGATTACATCCCTCATCGAGGCTCTGGTAAGCCCACAGTGCAGACATAAAAAAAGGCGCGCCCCTATTTGGGCGACACCTTTCGTCTATTTGCACTGTTAAAATTTACCAGATTTCGATGAGCAATGCGACGAAAGCTATCTAAAACTTTCGAATATTTTACTTACTAAAAATAGTTCTTTTATTACTTAAGTTAAACACCTATCTATATTTCTATGTCATTTACAAGTGGTCACTCTGATTAATTATTATTGGGAGGTATCTGGTTAACTTAATGAATGGATGTTATTGATATGTTTTTCCAATGTTTCAAAAATCTCAATGAATGTTAAGATTCTTATTTATAATATTAAAAAGCCCTATTATAAAATAGAGCTTTCAAGATTTTATTATTTAGTCACTAATTGTAAGAGTTGCTCATCTGATAAATCTTTGAATTTAGTTACACAGGAGGGAGCTTTTATAAAACTAAACGGAGATAATCGGTGGACAATATTTTCTGACTCCTTATGAAGCAACAAAATGTAAGTAAATTTTTTAAGCTGCTCTTCTTGTTCGGCTGTCATTGATTGCGCGAGTAATGAAATAACATGATCAAATCCAAGTGAAATTAAACGCAGAGCATCAAATGGATCAACAGTTACAATTACAAATTTAGAATCCTTAATGTTATGTAGATTATACAATGGTCTTTTAAAGCCTTTTGGAAAGAACCATGAGCCATCCTCTTTTTTAAAGCCAATATAGCCAATATGATTTCCGTCATGGTCATGAACTTTAACCGCAATCCTCCCAGACATGATACTTCGCTCTTTAACCAAGCCCACTTCGAACTGATTAGCGATTTTAAGATCAATAAAACGTTCTTCAAGATATCTGTCATATAAAAGAGTTAACGTCGGTATATCTCTTTGAGGTTTAACAATCTTATTCTCAGAAAGAAACTGAGCTTTCAATTCAGAAGCTGCTTCTCTGACCCCGATATTTTTTACATGAGCAGTAAAATTAATCACTGATCCTTTCAACGATTCATCCTTAAATATAAATATGGATTCGGTTGCCTCGCAAACAAATTATGAAAAAATTAATACTACTGATGAAATCGAAGTAAATTCCGAAAAACAACTTTATGAGGTATTTGTAGATAAGAATGTTTACAATGTAAGCAGGGATAATTCTCTAAAGGGTATGAATGTAATAGACGCATTGAGAAAAACGCCATTTGTCTCTGTAGAAAATATGTCTATTTTTCTTAAGGCAAACCCTAATGTAAAATTCAAAATAAATGATTCGCCTGTAAGTATTTCAGGTGATCAGCTTTATCAGTATTTACTAAGCATGCCCGCTGAAAATGTTTTATCTATAGAGGTTTATACTAATCCAGGCGTTAAACAAACTTCTGAAGGAACAGGAGGAATAATTAACATCGTATTTAAAAAAGAAGAAGAAATTCCTGAAAACAAAAATATTAATGCTGGAACATACTATTACTCTACTAAAAGCTATACCACGTTTTTAGGCTTGGGAATTAATGAGAAAAGTTACGATGCTTCTTTGTTTTATAACTACAGCAATTTTAATAGTAACTCAAACTTTGATAGAAAAAAAATAATTTATTCCCCTCAATATTCTGAAATTATTCAATCAGGCAATAGCCCTTCCCCGAGCAGCACGCACTATATAACTTTGAATGCCGATAAATCTATTCTGAAAAAAGGAAACCTTAATTTGTTTGCAACATTTTTATCCAATACTTCAAATTCAGACCGAACCGGTGAAAGCGTATACTACGATATATTTGGAAATCAGACAAACAAATTCAATAGTGAAAACAACAGTAATACAGAGTTTACAAGTTTAGATTTGAATTCCACTTTAACTACAAAAATTGTAAATGAAAAAAATAGTTTAAATATAACTGCCTCTTATAAGAATGATAAAATAATAAGTGATTTTTTAGGGAAGCAAGTGTATGATGCTTCATATAGCAGGAAAGATTATTTTATAAAATCAGGCTTTCATCAAAATCTATATAATTTTTATTTCAAACCGGAATTTTCAACTAAGTATTCCAAAAATTTAATTTTCAATACAGGCGGAGAGTTTTCGGGAATTAACAATAAAAATGAAAATAATATCTATAATTTTGATACAACCACTAATCAATTTTATTTTGACTATAACAACTCGAATAACTTTGAATATAACCGGTACATTTATGCAGCGTATTTAGAAACTATCGCCAATTTTTCTAATCTTAGCGTAAGCGCAGGTATTAGAATGGAAAAAACAAATTCAAATGGAAATCTTGTTGGAACAAATAACACCTTTGAAAACAGCTATACGGATTTTTTCCCTGCTGTATCTTTATTGAAAACAATAAACTCAAATAATTCTATAAGATTATCGTATGGCAAAAGATTAAACAGACCTGAAGTTTTTTATTTAAATCCTTTTATAAATAAAAATAATGTTACCCTTTCAGTATCAACCGGGAATCCTTACTTATCTCCGGAATATTCGCATACAATAGAGATAAACTACATAAATTCAACCGATGGGATTAATATAAATCCAACTGTATTTTATAGAACTACTAATAATGTAATTGCTTATGTTAAATCTATCATTGATTCTAACGTTACATTTTCTACATATAAAAATTTAAACAAAACTAATTCTTACGGTATAGACCTGAGTGTAGCGGGACTTTTTTTTAAACGCGCATACCTGAACGGAGGAATAAGCTATTATAAGTCTGAATTAATCGGCGATGATTCAGGGGATATAAACGGAAATTCTCTCAGTACTGTGAAAGCAAATTGCTCTTTAAGTATGCCCATTACTCTCATATTATCTTTTGACCTTTACTATGTATACCAGGGGAAAAAATTAAAAGCTCAAGGATACACGGAACCTTCTCAATTTTTAAATGCGGGACTCTCTCTAAGATTATTGGATAACAAGCTTAATCTCAGATTATCAGCTAATGATATTTTTAATACACAGAGATTAAAATCAATATCAGATTATGCGGATTCCTACGAAGAATCTACCAATAAACAAAACTCTCAATCAATTATGCTAGGAATTAATTTTATGTGGGGCGAGTTAGCTAATAAAAAAAATAAAGATACTAAAACGAAAAAATCAAAAGTACCTGATACTGATTTAAAAGATTCCTACTAGAATAACTAGTACTTTATAAAAAAGGGGCTTATAGCCCCTTTTTATATTAAATTCTCATGTTTCGATCAAACGAAACATTAACTACTAAATATTTGTTAAATCAGCATTATTTTTGAAAATGAAGCGTTAGTTTCAGACACTAAATACATGTTAATCCAATCTTAAAAATCCCATCTAAACTGAAAAATCTTAATAAATCAATAGCTTACTTTCAAAAAATTAAACCGGCGAAACATCACTTCTTCTCCGGCATCATATAATCCGCATCCTCAGTAGGCGCATTGAGCACCATTGTCTCAATAATAGCCTTTTGAGAGCCGCCCATAGGAGAATCCGGCGCCTTTATCTCAATAGCCCAAGGATATAAATAGCCATCTGTAGCCTTATAATTGCCATAAATAAAGTCAACAGCCACTTCCTTCTCACCCATTTTGCGCTTGGTAGATTGCTTTAAAAGCAGGTAGCTTGTGGCATCAAAAAAGTAGTTGCTAACGTCGCCGTCCTTGTCCG
>JBBRHI010000379.1:0-3843 GCA_038222995.1 Bacteroidia bacterium
ATCGAACAGTAATTCGAAACGGTTAGCAGTGGTTGGTGTATGATTAATTCGATTAACCAACCGTTCTTTAAAGTAAAACGTCATACTGTAACCTACAGTACCATTCATGAAAAATACAGTAAAGAAAATTACTAATAAAGCGGCAAAGATAATAAAAGTATAAAGCAGGGCTTGTTTTAAAGAGCTTGTTTTATGTGTTATGCTAAAAATAATACATACCGACAAAGGAAATAATCCTACAAGGCCTTTTGTCAGGAAACTGCAACACAAAAGGCAGCCGGCAATAATTAATAATGTATAATTCCGCTTACCGTTATTCAGTAAAAATTTAAGTGTAGCATAAGTTGAAGCAAGTGTAAACAAAGAAACGAGGATTTCGATCATATTATTTTGAAAACACCAAAAGCACACGGGCGTTGCGATCCATAACAGTACAGGTAACCAACTGAAAGCTCGTTTTTCATATAGTTCTAAAGAGATCAACTTCCACAATAACCTTATAAATAAGGCATTAAGTACAAAGAGTGCTAAACAAAAAAGACGTTCTGTATAAAACCCCGAACCGAATAGTTTAAAAAAGAGTCCTTCCGCACTGTAAAACAAAGGAGGGTGTTCTAAAAAATGAAACACTCCGTTTTGACACCAAAACGGACTTAAGAACGGCAACCAGAATGTTCCCGGGCCTACTGCAAGGTTTTTTGAAACACAGGCATACTGAATACCGTCCATAAACATACCCTGTTGCACTAAGCCTGAAACAACAAGGAGCATAGCAGCAGAAAAAAGAAACACATAAAAAGGGAAAAACGGATGCTTCCTAAAGAAATTCAAAATAAAATAAGGTAATATTTAGTTAGTTAATTGGCTTAATTTATTGATTAATTATGCTTAAAAATACACTTAAATTGATAATTTTGCTAAAAATTATATGCCGATGATAACTGCTGAATCTCCTGTAAAATTTGACAGGCGTAAACAAAAAGACGATACGCTTTTACAATTATATAAAAACATTTTAACGCCTCGCATGATCGAAGAAAAAATGCTTTTATTATTACGCCAGGGACGTATTTCTAAATGGTTCAGCGGCATTGGGCAGGAAGCTATCTCTGTTGGCGTGGCAACAGCATTAAATGCTGACGAATTTATTTTACCCATGCACCGTAACTTAGGAGTGTTCACTACACGCGGCATTCCTATGAACCGTTTATTTTCACAGTTCCAGGGTAAGCCGAGCGGCTTTACACAAGGCCGCGACCGGTCATTCCATTTTGGCACACAGGAATATCATATTGTGGGGATGATCTCGCATTTAGGCCCCCAGCTTGGTGTTGCCGACGGTATTGCTTTAGGGAATAAACTGCGTAACGAGAAAAAAGTGACTGTTGTTTTTAGCGGCGACGGCGGAGCCAGTGAAGGCGATTTTCATGAAAGTATTAATACGGCTGCCGTATGGGACCTCCCGGTTATTTTTATTATAGAAAATAACGGTTACGGATTATCCACACCGAGCAACGAACAATTTAAATGCAAATCGTTTGCCGATAAAGCCATTGGTTATGGCATTGAAGGCATATCCATAGACGGCAACAATGTATTAAAGGTTTATGAAACCATTAAAAACTTAGCGGAATCTATTCGTGAAAACCCCCGCCCTGTTTTGTTAGAATGCGTTACCTTTCGTATGCGCGGGCATGAGGAAGCATCGGGTACAAAATATGTACCGAAAGAATTATTTGATATTTGGGGAAGAAAAGATCCTGTAAACAATTTTGAGAAATTTTTAATTGACGAAGGGGTTTTAACGGAAGAGATCATTGAAAAATTACGTGCCGATATTAAACATGCTATTGAACAAGGCTTAGAAACCACCTTTGCGGAAACATTACCTCCGCCAAATACGGAGAAAGAAGTGAGTGAAATTTTTGCGCCTTACACAGCAGATGATACATCAGCATCAGGCGGCACTAAAACAAACAAACGCCTTATCGATGCTATCTCCGATGGGATGCGCCTGGCAATGCGTAAGCATGAAAATTTAGTATTAATGGGCCAGGACATTGCAGACTACGGCGGTGTGTTTAAAATTACGGAAGGCTTTGTAGAAGAATTCGGGAAAGAACGTGTGCGTAATACGCCTTTATGCGAATCAGCTATTTTGGGAACAGGCTTTGGTTTATCCATTAATAAACATAAAGCAATGGTGGAGATGCAGTTTGCCGATTTCGTAACCGAAGGCATGACGCAGATCGTTAACAACATGGCGAAATCACATTACCGCTGGGGACAAAATGCGGATGTAGTAGTTCGTATGCCTACAGGCGCCGGAGTTGCTGCCGGTCCGTTCCACAGCCAAAGCAATGAAGCCTGGTTCTTTAAAACACCGGGTTTAAAAATTGCATACCCGGCTTTCCCGAGTGATGCGAAAGGGTTATTATTAACTGCTTTTGAAGACCCGAACCCCGTAATGTTTTTTGAGCATAAAGGATTATATAGAAGCGTGAGTGAAGATATTTTAGATGACTATTATACGATCCCTTTCGGGAAAGCAAATCTTTTAAAAGAAGGAACAGCTGTCACCATCGTTACTTATGGCTTAGGCGTACATTGGGCTTTGGAATTACTGAATGCACATCCCGAAATTTCTGCAGACTTAATAGATCTTAGAACCTTAGCGCCATTGGATACCGAAGCTATTTATACCTCCGTTAAAAAAACAGGGCGTGCTTTTATTTTGCATGAAGACACCTTAACGGGCGGTATTGGCGGAGAGTTAAGCGCTTTAATTACCGAACATTGCTTCCAATATTTAGATGCCCCTATAATGCGTGAGGGCAGCTTAGATACGCCTGTACCAATGAACGCAGATCTTGAGATTAATTTTTTACCAAAAGAGCGCTTTAAAGAAAAATTAATGAAGCTCATCAATTATTGATTTCATGGATACAAACGAGGCCTACTTAACTTCTGTCACAAAACAGTTTTTATATTATAAAACACTGGGTGAAAAAGCAATGAATCAGATTGAGCCGGAGCAATTATTTTATTCCGTAAATGAAGATACCAACAGCATTTCTGTTATTGTAAATCATTTACACGGCAATATGTTATCGCGCTGGACCGATTTCTTAACCACCGATGGAGAAAAAGAATGGCGTAACAGGGATTCAGAGTTTGAAAACGGCACTTCGACTCCGCTCAGTGTGACAGAGAAAAAAACTGAACTTCTAAAAAATTGGAACGAAGGATGGGAATGTTTATTTAAGGCATTGAATGATTTAAAGGCCGAGCAGCTTTCACATATTATTTATATCCGTAACGAAGGGCATACCGTTATAGAAGCTATTAACCGTCAATTGGCACATTATCCATACCATGTAGGGCAGATCGTATTTTACGCCAAGCAATTAAAAAAATCGGAATGGAACAGCTTGTCTATTCCTAAACATAAATCAACCGATTATAATGCCGGTAAGTTCTCAAAAGAAAAATCCATAAAAAATTTCACCGATGATGAATTAAATAAACTAAAGTAATTAGTTTAACGGTTTTCTTCATGAATTCTATTTCCTCCGTTTCAGTATTTAGACCAAGCGCTTATTATAGCCGGCAAAGCTTCTATTCTGTGTAAAATACTCCTAATTCCTGTAGCTCAATTTCAAAAAAATCATCTATCTTTGCATACAGTTTATAAAAAACTGTATGTCAATCAACACTAAATATATCTTTGTTACCGGTGGCGTAACATCCTCTCTCGGAAAAGGAATTATTGCAGCATCGTTAGCCAAATTGCTTCAGGCAAGAGGATTCACGGTTACTATTCAAAAACTGGATCCTTACATT
>JBBRHI010000380.1:0-3830 GCA_038222995.1 Bacteroidia bacterium
GTATGATTTTACCTGGTAAGAAACAGCTTTGTTATATTCTTTCATTTGCTGGCACAGTAATCCGATATTACCTAATGCCCTGGCATATCCTTTTTTATCTTTCAGTTCAAGAAATAATAAAAGTGCTTTCTGATAATATTCAATTGCTTCGTTATTTAAACTTTGAGCTGTTTTAATATTTGCAATATTACTCAGGCAGGCAGCAATTCCCGGTTTGTAACGGATAGTTTCACAAATTTTTAAGGATTTATTTTGATATTCTACCGCTTTACTAACTTCACCGATGTTTAAATATACATTCCCCATTCTTCTGTAAACTATGGCAGTACGGATGGAGTCATTAATTTTTTGAGAAAGTGATAACGCTTTTCCGGCATAGTAGAGTGCGCTGTCAGAACTGTATAATTCA
This sequence comes from Bacteroidia bacterium, assembly GCA_038222995.1. Lineage (GTDB taxonomy): Bacteria > Bacteroidota > Bacteroidia > B-17B0 > Aurantibacillaceae > UBA4416. The sequence goes on from JBBRHI010000380.1 coordinate 410, forward strand.
GATTGTTTACACTGCTCTATAAGCTTATCAATAATTACGGTATCTTTTTGTTGGGCCTTTGTGTTAAGACCCAAGAGGAACACTATAAAAAGAAAGAAAATGTATTTAGTTTTCACGTTTTTTAATTTCCGGCCAATGGAACGGTATTAACAAAACTAAATATAATTTTAAGCAATGCAAATTACATTTTAGGCATACCGCCCGGCATATTCTTCATAAGCTTAGCCATTTGGTTTTTATCCCCCATCATACGCATCATTTTACGCGTATCTTCAAATTGCTTCAGTAATTTATTTACTTCCTGTATAGATTGCCCGCTTCCTTTTGAAATACGTTGGCGACGCGAACCATTGATCAATTCCGGCTGTGTGCGTTCTTTAGGAGTCATGGAACCGATAATAGCTTCAATGCCTTTAAACGCATCATCGTTTATTTCAGCATCCTTCATGGCTTTGCCAACACCGGGAATCATACCCACAAGGTCTTTAATATTTCCCATTTTTTTAATTTGCTGAAGCTGACTTAAAAAGTCATTGAAATCAAATTGATTTTTGGCAATTTTTTTAGATAATTTCCTGGCTTCCTCTTCGTTGAATTGCTCCTGGGCGCGTTCTACCAGGGTAACTACATCGCCCATCCCTAAAATACGATCGGCCATACGCTCCGGGTAAAAAATATCCAGGGCTTCCATTTTTTCGCCGGTACCAATAAACTTGATCGGTTTATTTACAACCGATTTAATGGAAAGGGCCGCACCGCCTCGTGTATCACCATCTAATTTGGTTAATACAACCCCGTCAAAATCTAAACGGTCGTTAAAGGCTTTAGCTGTATTTACGGCATCCTGCCCGGTCATGGCATCTACTACAAATAAAATTTCGTTAGGTTTAACGGCTTTTTTCAGATCGGCAATCTCTGTCATCATTTGCTCATCAACCGCCAATCGGCCTGCTGTATCTATTAAAACAATGCTGTTGCCATTTTCTTTAGCTTGTTTAATAGCTGCTTCCGCAATTTTAATCGGGTCTTTTTCTTCTTTATTTGAGAACACATCTACACCGATCTGTTCTCCTAAAATATGTAATTGGTCAATAGCTGCCGGGCGATAAACGTCACATGCCACCAATAACGGTTTCTTTCCTTTTTTTGTTTTTAAAAAGTTAGCAAGCTTACCCGTAAAAGTCGTTTTACCCGATCCTTGTAAACCGCTCATTAATATAATGGTAGGATTTCCGCCAAGGAAGATCTCGTCCATTTGCCCACCCATTAACTGGGTGAGTTCATCGTGTGTAATTTTAACCAATAACTGGCTTGGGGAAACCGCCGTTAATACGTTTTGTCCCAATGCTTTTTCTTTAACCGTATCTGTAAACGTTTTGGCTACCTTGTAGTTAACATCGGCATCCAGTAAGGCTTTGCGAACTTCTTTTAAGGTTTCGGCAACGTTAATCTCAGTTATTTTCCCCTGACCTTTTAAGGTTTTCATTGCTCTTTCGAGCTTTTCGGATAGACTATCGAACATGGTGTTTTATTTTAAAAATGCAAAGATAGGATATATTATTTTAAAAAAGTTAACGATAAATTTTGAGCTAAATTTAGATGTATCTATAAGTAGAAGTTTTTTAATGTTTACTTATTACTAAACTCCTATTTTCTCATTTACTATTTTTAGAATCTCTGTTTCTAAATCCATGGTTTTATGTTCAATGTCTTTTCCTTTTGCGATAATTTCGTTCACATACCTTTTATCGTCGTAACCGCTTGCATTGATCCGCACATTCATAAAAGCACCCATTACTGCGCTTCGTGCACATAAGGCGCCTACACCCGCGTCGGAAACTGAATTTGGATTTCCTGTTTCTGCCATCGCTTTTATTAGGGCCATACTTTCGTAAGATAATTGCATAACCTTAAACGGAATTTCTATGGCAAATTTTGTAGCTTCCTGTATGGCGTTTTTACGCGCTGCTTTTTCTTCGTCAGTTGACTTTGGTAAGCCGAAAGCGGTCATTATTTTATTGAATGCAGTCGTATCTGCATCCACTAATTTTGTCAATTCATCTTTAAAGTATTGTCCTTTTTCTGCCCAATTGCTAAACTCTTCCCAACGGGTATCCCAGCCTTTTTTGTGAGACGATAAATTTGCTACCATCGTGGCCAGAGAAATGCCCAATGCTCCTATGTAGGCAGATATGGAGCCGCCGCCGGGCGCAGGGCTTTCACTAGCCGTTTCATCGGCAAAATCAACCAGCGTCATATTTACCAGTTTACCATCAGCCTTATCCTTTAATAGGTATTCAATAATACGCTCTTCCGGTTTAAAAGGAGCCAGTTCATCTAAGCCCATTGTTTTAATGGCAATTTTAATCAGCTCTTTTTCGGAAACACCGATAGAACGTTCCTGTTTTTTTAGGAAATATTTTCCGGCGTCCAGTAAGGATTTTAACGGAACCAAGCCTACCAATTCAGAGCCTGTTACCCTTATTCCGCGCTCTGTAGCTTTTTTACACACTTCATCAAAAGCAATGTGCAAGGGCGTAATATCAATATTGGTTAAGTTCATCGAGATCTGTGCAACACCATATTCCTCAATAAACCACCCGATTGCTTTTACGGATTTTAAACTGCCGGGAATAGTTACCGGGTTGCCGTTTGCATCCGTTACAATTTTTCCGTTAATAGGATCGCCTTCACGCTTTACACGACCTCCTTCGCGTACATCAAATGCGATGGAGTTAGCGCGGCGTGTGGAGGTTGTATTTAAATTGACATTGTAAGCCACTAAAAAATCACGCGCTCCTATAACGGTTGCACCGCGTTTTGCATCAAATTCGGCCGGACCGAAATCCGGTTTCCACTCGGGCAGTTTTATTTTTTTGAAAAAGCCTTCATATTCACCTGCTCTAATTACAGAAAGATTATTGCGGTCTTTGTTTTTTTGTGCGGCTTCATATAAGTATACAGGGATCTGTAATTCTTTCCCTACGCGTTCTCCCAACTTTTGGGCCCAGGCTGCAGTTTCTTCCATGCTTATATTGGCAATTGGAATGAGCGGGCAAACATCTGTTGCACCCATGCGCGGATGTTCACCTTTATGCTTACTCATATCAATCAATTCTCCCGCTTTTTTGATGGCTAAAAAGGCAGCATTTATAACGGCTTCCGGGGTGCCTACAAAAGTAACTACCGTACGATTTGTTGCTTTGCCCGGATCTACATTTAATAATCGTACTCCTTCTACAGATTCTATTTCATGAGTTATTTGCCGGATCACAGCCATATCAAGTCCTTCAGAAAAATTAGGGACACATTCTATTAATTGTTGCATAAAAAATGGATTAAAAATGACGCTTAAAAGTATAAATATTAAGCATTGTATGCGCTTTATACCGTCATTCAATATTATTTTTAATTAACAATG
>JBBRHI010000381.1:0-3826 GCA_038222995.1 Bacteroidia bacterium
AAAACGATTTGTAAACCCTACCGATAATCAAAATTTAGATCCCGGGGCTATCGCGTATCAAATGTATCTGCAAACGGGTCAATGCCCTAATGCGTTTAATTTCGAAAAGCTACTTGGCGGACTTGCCTTTTATACAAAGCTGACTGCTGCATCAGAAGACCTGATAAATTATGCGGAGTACACGGCTTTATTTTTATCAAATACTAATTTTGCTTCCACTAACTTTCCGCCAAACTCAGGCTTTAAATGGAAAGCGGTTCCTGCTTCTGTATCAACCAATACTTTAGAGGTAAACCTGGTAGATCCCACAAACAATAACCCTTCCTGCTCAATTAAATTATATCCTTCAGTAACCGGTAATTCCATAAACTGGAATACCGTTACAGGCTTTCAAAGCTTAACCGCTACGGGTTCGGGCGCTTCACAAACATTTAATGTATATGCCATTATCCCTAACCCTCCCGGCTCAGCTGCGCAAAACACCTACCTGCTTTTAAAAGGAGAAACAACGTGCATCAATCTGTCCGATTGTAATTTTCAGGACCAATGTACTCCCAATCAATTTGCAAATGATATCAGTGATTTGTTTTCCGCAGTAGCAAGTCAAAATCAAATCTCTTCCGCCAATTTAAACCTTAATGTCAATACGCCCTATCCTTATTCAGGGTATATAACTCCACTGATAAAAAATCAGCTGGGTGCAACCTCTAATAATTTAGTGTACAAATACAACAGTACAACCAATCAAATATCCATTTCCGAAAGTTCAAATCCCGCAAGCAGGTTGTTATTCAGTATTCAATCATCAACGCCGGCTATCACTCCTGCTCAGTTTGCATCCATTGCCTATTTTAAAAACATAAAAAGTAAATACCAAAACTTCTTTACCGGTGAAGCCGTAAATACAAACAGCATTGTTTTGAGTACTATTCAATTTGCCGCTTTCCTTGCTACACCTGCATCAACAACCGGCATATCCATGGGTGATTGTGATAAACCTTCATCTGTACTTTGTAATGAAAAAGAAAATATATTAGAAGGGCAATTCGAAGACCTGTTGAATAATGCGTTCGTTAAAAAGCCTACAGGGCAGTCAACCGTTAATTTATTGAACAGCACCTTCTACATTAACCCGGTAAGCGAATATATAAAGGACTCAACCCGTTATTATTCTTCCGCAAAAGACAGTTTAATATTAGGAACCACTTGCCCTGTAAGCCTGGTTCCAGAACATAACGTCACAAGCCCTGCCTATTCATTTGCTAATTTGGCCGGCGTTACAAATCTTACGGGCATAGGTAATACGGACGCCACCGGCAGCTACCACTCTTTTTATTTTATCGGCCGGTTCACGGTAGGTAACTCAACTGTTTATGATACTGTAAGGGGAACATCCTGTATTCCTTTAAAGAATTGCATACAATGTATTAATAACGATACTTTGCCGGTAAATTCATTGGAAAAAGCGGACAGCCTTGATCTCAGTTCGGGAAAATTAATAGTAGATTCTACCTTAGCCGTTTATCAAACATACCGCACGGCTGTTGATTCTTTTAATATCCGGAACGGCTTCGCTCCTCCGAGTACAAGCTATATTACAGCCTCCGCTTACAGGGATTTTGCCCTGAGCGGTTACATACATCCCGTTAATTCGTATAACAGGTTTCTCGGTTATTTCGATCCGCAGATTGACAACCCGGCCATGGTAGCAAGGTTAGATTCCTTTGCCGTTAATTACGGCTATGCCACCAATTGTAAAATAGAGTATGGAAGGTATAACCGAGGCGTATTAAATTATAATGCAAGGGCTGTAAGCGCCGGTACAAGCACTATGACCGTTATAAACGATGCTACTTTTTATAACGACCTGCTTTGCGACCCTTCAAAAGACTATTTAAAATATTTAAGAGTCTACCCTATCGGCCAAACCCCTGCACTTGATATTTATGCTTACTTATTAAACCACGGGCAATTACCTTCTGCAACCGACCCTTGCGTTATTAAGTACAGGCAATACGCAGCAGCTTATAAAAACTTTGAGAATGCCCAGGCCATTAATCCAACCTGCAAGGATTACCAAAAAAACACACCCTTATACAGTTATAACGATTTTATTAAATTTAATTTATGTTGCCAGCCTAACACCACTGCCATTGATGCTTACATTATAGCTTTAAATACATCAACAGCATGCCCCGGGCCGTTACCTATGTTTAAAGACTGTAATGCAACCGCCGGCGATGGCCAGGCACCTTGTGAAAAATCGTGGTTAATGTACCTCGACTATTTAAAGCTGTATAACAGTTCGCCCTACGCTGTTGCTCACAGCTCCTATTTAGATGTTACCTTGTATACAGACATGTACAGCTTTAGCAATGCGGGCCTGTGTAATTGTGTGGACAGCTATTTAGCTTATTTAAAAGGATACATAGGTGCCCCGGCAGGCTCAACCATGTCGGCTCCTTTAAATATTGATCACTACGGGCCTTGCCTGCAAACCTTACCTTCGCAGGGCGATCCGTGTAAAGCCGCTTACAACAACTACCTGGTAGCGGTGGCTAATTATAACAGCTTTGTAAAAACGTTTAATACACAAAACCCTAATATTCAATTATGCTTTATAGATAATATTTATAAGGCCGAACAGTTTTCTGCCGCCGGTTACTGTTATTGCGTTGATAAGTTTGTAGCATATATTAATGCCATTATTAACGGAAGCATTGTGGTAACAAAAGAGAACGCTAAAGAAATTTGCGCGAACCTTTATATTGGCAGAACCTGTGAACAGCAAAAACCTTGTACACAGCCGGCCCCTGCCAATACTTATGAAAACCCGCCATACGTAGATGCAGAGAACCCTTGTGTGCGCCAGTTAAAAGATTTTGCACTGGCTAACGCGCAAAACGACTATAACCACTATGTTGACAGTTTAATTTCGGCCATATCTGCCCGCTACCATAAAAAATGCTTAGGCGCCTTTGAAAATTATACCGCAAATTATAATGATAAAGAATACCATTTTACATTATACTATTATGACCAGTCGGGTAACCTTGTGCGTACCGTACCGCCGGAAGGTATTTTTGTTAATGCAAATATTATTGCACCAACAAGCCCTGAAGAAGTAAGTGTAAAGCAGGATCGCTTTAACAACACCCATTTATATTTTACACAGCACAGTTTACTCACCACCTATGAGTATAACAGCTTAAACCAATTAGTGAAACAGAACCTGCCCGATCATGACCAGATGCATATATGGGATTACGCCTTACCAAACGGTTTGGATAGCAGGTTAAAAATTACGGCCACTCAATTTGTATCCGGCAACAAAGGGTACTTAACCGGCTATATTGATAATGCGCCCGTTACAGGCAGCCGGAGAGGTTATATTTATACAACTAACGACGGCGGAAATACCTGGCAGCGCTTAAATGATGTGGTTGGGTCTGATATACGAAAAGTAACCATGGTTACCGGAAGCGCTACAGGCTATGCCGTTGCAAAAAACGGGATCGTATTAAAATCGGTTGATAACGGCGGCTCCTGGGACATGCTTGATATTTACGGAACCACACAGCTCAAAACAGAATTTACAGACCTTGTATTTACATCTGCCACCAATGGCTTAATCGTTGGATTAAACGGAAAAGTAATTTCCACGGTTAACGGAGGTGCTAATTTTACGCTCTCTAATTCGGGGATCAATAACAATGATACCATAACCGGCATAACCTATAATAATACCGATTACTTTATTTCGGTAAGAAATAAAACCGGCTTTATTTATAAATCAAATACAGGCAGCACATGGACCCCTGTGACA